>NZ_SGPG01000005.1:0-18399 GCF_004208955.1 Pseudoalteromonas sp. CO325X | reverse complement strand
GTTGCGGGAGCCGGATTTGAACCGACGACCTTCGGGTTATGAGCCCGACGAGCTACCAGACTGCTCCATCCCGCGTCCACATTGTTGGGTCTAGGGAAGCCCCTTCGCCAACGAGAGCGCCATAATATAGCAACAAAATTTAAATGCAAGTTTAATTACACTGAAACCATATCAGCTGCTGGTTTTTCCACCATTGAAGACTAATTATGATGAGAGCGCTGATGAGGGCTAATCATTTTTTGCCACTCCCAATCGGGATGCCCCATCACAATAAAGTCGGGATTTTCTGTTGATTCACGCTGGTTATAAGTGAGTGGATTAAATTCCGCATCGGTAATACAGCCGCCCGCTTCTTCGACAATCACCTGCGAAGCGCCGGTGTCCCATTCGCCGGTTGGACCAATACGCATAAAGCAATCGGCTTTCCCCTCAGCGATAATACAGGCCTTAAGTGAGCATGACCCTAACGGCACGGTGTCGAAGGTGGCATTTAAGTACTGACTAACGGCCTCTAGTTTTTGCCTGCGGCTAACCGCTAAAGTAAGGTTTGCCGGTTGGGCGACACTGATGCGCTCAACCCCTTGGGGCGTTTTCTTATACGCCCCTTGTTGATAAGTTGCGAAGTAGGTGGTGTTTTTCGCCGGCCAATGAATCACGCCGAGCACCGGTCGATTGTTTTCAATTAATGCAATGTTGACGGCAAAGTCACCGCTTTCGAGAATAAACTCTCCGGTGCCATCCATTGGGTCCAGCAGCCAATAGCGCTGCCAGTGCTGCCGTTTTTCTAAACTGGGGATGGGCGTCTCTTCAGACATAATCGGGATGTCAGGCGCCATTTTCTCGAGCCCAGCCATAAGCACATCATTCGCTGCAATGTCTGCTTTGGTCACTGGGGTGTGATCTTGTTTTACCTGCTCTCCAATATCATTCTGGCGATAAATAGCCATAATGGCCAAACCTGCTTGCTCGGCCAACTCAATGCATGGAGCTAGAAAATCTTGCAACACGACCCCCTTTTTTACTGCTGAACCTCGTGGCTTAATTAGATGCCTGTATTAATAATAGCAAAGCTGCCACACTTCGTGCTTCGGTAAAATCCGGCTCGCCAAGCAAAGCTTGCCATTGCGCCATTGGCCAATGTACTACCTCTAATGGCTCTGGTTCATCACCAGCCAACGTTTGGTGGTAAAGATCGCGGGCGGTGATAATGTGCATATGAGCATTAAAGTAGCTGGGCGCGAGCGACACTTTTTTCATCTCATTAAGCTCATGAGCGCCTAAACCCACTTCCTCTTGCAGCTCTCGATTGGCAGCTTGAAACGGCGTTTCCCCCGGATCGATCAAGCCTTTTGGGAACCCCAGCTGATAATCATTGGTACCGGCACAGTACTCACGCACCAATATAAGTTCATCGTGTTCGTTAACCGGAACGATCATAACCGCACCACGGCCTCCGCCTCGAATACGTTCATACTGACGTTGCTCGCCATTGGAGAAGCGCAGCTCTAAGGCTTCAACAGTAAATAATCGACTTTTTGCCACCACGTTATTATCAAGTATTTCTGGAGGCGTTGGATGCTTTTTCTGTGTCATAGCCGCGACTTTGTTATTATCAACATAAATCCATGATAATTGTTTTAGTAGGAAAAGCCCATGCCAAATTGGTCCAATATCGACACCGTATTACTCGACATGGATGGCACTTTATTAGACTTGCATTTTGACAACCATTTTTGGCTCGAAGTCATCCCCCACCAACTCGCTAAACAGCAACAAATTCCGCTGCAACAAGCCAGAGAGCAAATGGCGGCCCGCTATGAAGCAGTACAAGGACAAATACAATGGTATTGCTTAGATTATTGGCAACAACAATTACAGTTGCCCATTATGACGTTAAAGCGTGAAATTCAGCACCTGATTAGTATTCGTGACGATGCCAAGGTGTTTTTACAGGCATTAAAAAATTCAGGAAAAGAGCTTATTTTGCTCACTAATGCGCATAGAGATAGTTTGAGCTTAAAAGTAGAACGCACTGAGCTGGACCGCTATCTTGATAAGCTTGTTTCTACCCATGACTACGGCGTTAGTAAAGAGCACCAATCGCTGTGGCAGCAAGTGCAAAGCGACTTGGGCTTTGATAAAAAGCGGACGTTGTTCGTCGACGATAGCGCAGCGGTACTCGATGCGGCGAAGCGCTTTGGGATCAATCATCTGCTAGCAGTGGCTAACCCCGACAGCAAGCAGCCGCACAAGCCGCTTGCTGGATATGAAAATGTCACCGATTATCGTGACATTTTGCCTGCCTAGCTGGGATAGCGCTGCTGCAAGCCTTGATAAACGAGCTTGGCGAAGTCTGGGTTATCAGTGTCCAGACTTTTAACTACCGCAACCAAATGCTCATTGTCCTCTTGGCCATGCCACACCTTGATATAGGTTCCATCTTTATACCCATGGTCTTGGCGGAAGAAGTTCAAGGTGTTCTTGCCAACGTAACCACGATAAAGATCATCGATATTCATTCCAATTTGCTGCATACAGCCGGCAAAAGCAGCAGCATTAAAAGCTTTATCAGCTACCGCGCTGGCTGCTAACGTCTCCAATGAGACTTTAAAATCAGCTCCTTGAATAGGACTTTGCATTTCCTGCTCAATTTGCGCCGCCAACTCAGCAAACGAAGTGTGGCCGTCAATGCGCAGACTCAAGCCGAAGTGGAAGATATCCACCAGCTCCAAAATCACTTGCTCTGTATCCGGAGTTTGTTTTTTCCACCATTTCCAACCATAGTGGTCCAGCATTTCCGCACACTCAACCCAAATAGCCCGATACCACTCAAACCCTTGCTCAAACCATTGCTCGTGAACTTTGGTATTCATGGCATGCTGCATTTCTAACATGATGGCAATTTTATTTGCTGCGCTAGACATTCTTTAATCTCTCATTGTCTGTGTATTTGCCTATCATACCTATAGCGTGAAAGATTATCACCCTAGGGCCGTTCTAGTTGCATTGCTTTCACAGTTTTAATAAAGGAATTTTATGGTATCTAAAACACTTGCGGGCTCTGTTGTAGGAGCCATCTTATTGTTATTCAGTAGTGTCGCCAGTGCAGCGGTCATTACCAATATCAGCGATTCAGCTGAGGCCGTAAGTCCGCTTCTGCCCGGCTTGAGCGTGCCCGATGTGACGTTGAAAGACACCCAGGGCCAACCTGTTGCGCTAAAAAAGCTATTAGCAAATAAGCCTACAGTGTTGGTTGTTTACCGTGGTGGCTGGTGTCCTTACTGTTCAAAGCAATTAAAGAATATCCAAAATATCGAGCAACAGATCGCCGAGATGGGCTTGCAAATCATCGCCGTCTCACCAGATAGTCCTGCAAAGCTTGCGCAAAGCACTATTAGCTCACCGACCTACCAACTGCTCTCAGACGATCAGCTGGCATTGGCACAAGCAATGGGGTTAGCTTTTTTCTTAGATGATAAAACGGCTAAAGTTTATCGTAATAAGTTGGGCGTAAACTTTGTTGGCTTGGATGGTGAGCAAAAAGTGGCGCTGCCAGTGCCTGCCGTGTTTGTGCTCGATACGCAAGGGATGGTGCATTTCCAGTACGCCAACCCAAATTATCGTGTTCGTTTATCAGAGCCGTTACTACTGGCCGCTGCAAAACAAGTTATGAGTCATTAAAAAAGGAGCCCTAGGCTCCTTTTCGTTATTAACGTAGGCGGTAATCACATTTTCCTTGCGTCACGTAACGGGTATCAAATGAAGAGCCCGTGGTAAACTCAAAGCGCATATCTCTGAGCTCAAAGATAGGGTGTGGGTGTTCACTGATCCACTTTTGTGTCGCTCGACAAATACCTTCAAGCTTATGCAAACGGAAGGTATCAACTACCACTACAGCATTGTATTTTTCTAAGTAGCTACGCTGAATGTTTTCTACCCAGTTAGTACCGCCGTAGTTAGAACGCAAGTAATAAGTCAGGTCACTTTCGTCAGCTTCTTTAGGGCCCACATCCGGTGTTTTGCGCGCTTTTTCAGCAAACTGAATAAGCGATAACTGCTCTCGCATAACCTCTTCACGATGCCCTGCAGGACAGCGTTTAGTGGTGTAGGTTACTTTACCTGCGGGGCTAATACATTTACTGAGCTTTTTTTCATTGCCCTGCGCTGCGAATGTTGCGCTCAGGGCGAGCAATAATACAAACCAATAGTGCATTGTTGTTCTCTAATTTTAGGCACAGCGGCAATTTTGCCAAAACCGCCACAGGTAAACAAGTCTTTGCAAATTGTTACATTTTCATTTCTGTACCAATTTGCTAAAAAAGACTGCTATAAAATCATTAGAAGCTGATTATTTATCTATATTTAACAAACAATTAGCCCTAACCAGCTTAACGATTCTCGAGTCGGTTATAATCTAATAAGCCATACTCTATTCCCCGATGTTTTTTCACCTGCTGGTGCAAAATATCGCTAAAGCGCCAAAATTGCGGGTCAGTACGACGCACGGCAAAACGACTTTTTAAGGTACGGTAATCAGCCTCGCTGGTCATTTTCTGCATATGCGCAGCAAAATCTTCCAGCTGCTGTGGTTGTAACAACCATAGCGCTTCAGGGTAATCGCCAATAAAGCCAGGGATAACGAGAGCTTTATCTTCGTCGTAGGCACGCTGATCTTCCTCGTCTAATAAGCTGCTGATGTTGTAGTGGGCATTGTGATGCAGCAAGGTATAAGCCTGATAGTCATCCTCATCATTGGCCACCAAGATATAGCTCACTTGTGGTAATAAGTTCACCGCCGTGCTCGGCATGGCATTCAGTTGGCGCAGCACATTTGGTACTTTTTGATAATCATAACGCTGACTTAATACCGCCGAGAGCTTTGTGGCTAAGCGCTGGTAAAGCTCTTGTTGTGGCTGTGACGTTTTGTAATCAATGCCTGTCGGTTGCTCAAAGCGCACATTGGTGTCTTTCATAAACTCGACAAGACTGGTGGGTGATTTTCTATACCAATGAGCCCGTAGTGCCTTGCGCTGCTCTTTAGGTAGCAAGGCAAGAAAGTTATCTTCGCCTTCCATGCGCAGAAAGTCCATGTACAGACGAGTGATCAGTTGATGACCAACATTGCCGTATACATCAAACCCGGCCACCAGCAGATAATGAATTCGTTCAAATAATGAGTAATCTAAAATCCAAGCGGTTTTGGGTTGCTCGCCGACCCAGCCTTTGACAACCGTTGCCGAGTTGAAGTGCCGGAAAATCGTTAATGCGGCGTTGTCATTATGCCCTTCTCCTTGCCAAATAAGGTTTTCGGTGAGGTGTTGGCCATTGGCAAAAACTTCATTGGCAAGCTTTGACTTGGCCTCCAAATATGTACTTTGTTTCGCGGCGTATTTGACCCAGCTAGAAATAGGCAAAGCGTTCGAATCTTCCTGGGCAGGCATATCGAGCATATCTTCGTGGCGCATTAAGAATTCATCAATCTTAGGCTGACTCACGAATTTAGGGTCAACAAAGGCGACCCAAAACTGGTCATTAATCACATTCAACGCAATCTGACCTCGACAAACTGGCCCTTGAATAAAACCACGAATAATAAGCTCAGCCTCATCGAGCATAAATTGATATCGAGAGCCTACGGGAATAGCTGCAAAGACTTTAAACGGGTTTGAAGCGACTTTTATGTCATACCCTGGCAGTGACGGCACGGCATATTCCGGCGCAATAAATTGTGATCGCAAGCGAGCTAGTTTGTCATTATTCAACGCCAGTGGAATATTGGTTTTGGCCAGTACGGTACTTTTTCGAGGCAGCAGGCGATAATAAACGCGCGCTACCTTAGGGTCTTCATAAGGGCGGCGAGTGGCAATAACATCGATGGCTTCACCGGGAGGCGTGCGCGAACGAACTAAGGTGAAAAACTCCGAGGTGCTGATTTGATCAAAATAAATATTGGCCAGGTACCAGTGCTCATAAATATAACGGGCGCTTAAGCGGTGTTTGTTATCATCTTGATTAAGAAAACGTTCCCACTTGTTCACTTCAGTTTGCAGCTCAGCGCTAATGGGTCCGTGCTCGGGCATTTTCGCGCCATCTTGCAACCACTGTGTGAGCACCGACATTTCTTTACTGGTCAGTGCTGGCAAACCATAGGGCATGCCCGCGTGAGGTTTATCTTGGGCGTATTGTTGAAACTCGCCAATAGTGGGACAGGTTTGGTCTCTATCCAGAGCAAAGTCAAATTCCTCACCCAGAATGGCTTGATCTGGCAGCGGATGCTGCTGTTTCAATGCCAGGGCTTGATACATCACGCTGCCCACTAAATTAGCATGGGCGCTTTGCTCACGCTCGTTAAGCACCGGTGAGAAGCCGCGCTCACGCCACTGTTGCGTGGTGTGGGCATCAACGAATAAGCGGCTAGGCTTACTCGCAAGTAGCCGGGTGCCATCATAGACCAAGTCTGTAGAGGTACCACGTTCAATACCCTCAGGAGATGACATTTTCAACTGACAAGGCGCATCATAGCACCCGTGGCAGACGACACAGCGATTATCTATCACGGGTTTGACTTGCTCGGTAAAAAAGTCGCTTTGTGCAGGACTTACATTGTTACTGCGGTTTTGAACCTGTTCAGGGCCAAAAAGGCTGTCATACTTCTGCGCACCTAATACGGCGCAGCCCGTACATAGCAGCAACAGCAAGCCCCACGTCAGTTTATTCATCATCATCCCCTAGATCAAAGGTCGGCATCATTTCCAGCTGGGGTGATACGTAACTAACGCCATTATCGCGCTCTAAAGTGGCTGCTAAAAGTGGCCCATGAGTGAGCATTAACATGGCACTGTGGGATTCACTTGGAACAGACTCGGTATGCGCCAGCAATTGATAATCGGCCAATTGCAAGCTGACGCTCTGATCTTGCGCTGGGTTTTGGCACAGGTGAGCAAGTAACTGCTCGTCAAGAACCACTTCTAAGTATAAATCTGGGTGGTCTAAATCACGATTTGGTAATTCATCGTTGAATTGAAAAAGCGGTAGGCTGAGTACAGCGCCTTGCGATAACTCCATGGCAAGCCCCAATAAGGTAAGACTAAAACAGTTTTCATGATAGCAAAAAATGTCTACATGTTGGCTGATTTTGTGCACAATTCAGGTATAGTTAACCCAATTTTTTGCGCGAGATCTTTATTATGGAACTATTTTTAATCATCACGGCAGTGGTAGTCGTCATTGCCATAGTGATTTACAACTCGCTGGTACGCTATAAAAACGAATACCAAAATGCCTTTGCGCAAATAGATGTGCAGCTGCATCGCCGCCATGATCTTGTGCCTAACTTAGTCGCCACCGCTCAGGCTTATTTAGACCATGAAAGTGAGACCTTAAAAGCGGTTACCCAAGCAAGAAATCAAGCTGTAAGTGCCTTACAAAGCCTCTCGGGTGGTGAATTATCTTCGGCTAAACTTGCCCATTTAGCGCAAACGGAGGGCGCCTTGAGCAGTGCCCTTGGCGCCTTACAAGTGAGCATAGAAGACTACCCCGAATTAAAAGCCGACGCGACTATGGCCAATCTAAGTGAAGAGTTATCAAGCACCGAAAACCGTATCGCTTTCGCACGCCAAGCATACAATGACTCAGTACTTGCCTATAACAGTTACCGACAAAGTTTCCCGCCGGTGTTGATTGCCAATATGACGGGTCATAACCAAGATGCCAAGCTGCTAGAACTGGATGATCCACAAAGACAACGCCAAGCCCCTAGCGTCTCATTTAAGTAGCCGTGAGCGGTTTCTTTTCTCAGCAGCGCCAAGCAAGGCGTAAGACTTGGCTACTGCTGGTATTATTTGTGCTCGCGGTGGGTGCTCTAATCGCCCTCGCACATTGGCCATTTTTATGGCTGATGGGCATTTTTTCAACTGACCCGTACACCCTGTTTAACTATGGTATCGCGCACCAAACTGACGCCTCAATTCACCTAGGGCTCACCCTTTCCATCACTGCAATTATCAGTACAGCCATACTTTATAAGTACTGGCAATTGCGCCGTGGTGGCAGTGTTATTGCTGAGCAACTAGGCGGGCAGCTGGTGCAAACAAACACCTACCATGAACAACAGCGGGTGCTACTGAATGTTGTTGAAGAGGTCGCTATTGCCGCCAGGATGCCCGTTCCGAGTACCTATTTACTTGCCAACCAGCCCAGTATTAATGCGTTTGCAGCGGGCTACCATCGTCGCGATAGTGTCATTGCCATCACTCAAGGCGCGCTCGAGCAGCTAAGCCGAGCACAACTACAAGCGGTCGTCGCCCATGAATTCAGCCACATAGTCAATGGTGATGTACGTCTTAATGTGCGTATGTCTGCCTTACTTTATGGCATCACCTTTATAGGCCAAGCCGGTGAAAACTTAATTTATAGCGCCATGAATGCGTCCCGTCACCACAACGCGCAACGCACAGATGGCGCAGGGTTTACCACAGTCATCGGCGTTATTCTGACACTGTTTGGATGGCTGGGGACACAACTTGGCGACATTATCAAAGCGCTGATATGTCGCCAGCGGGAATACCTTGCTGACGCTGGTGCAACGCAGTTTACCCGTAACCCACAAGCACTAGCCGGGGCCTTACTGGCTATTGCCGAAAATCCTCGCAAAAACACCTTAAGGCAAAATAATGCGCACCTATTCAGTCATTATTTTTTTAGTGATGCATTGAGCCCGTGGTTAACCTGGTTAAGCACTCACCCGCCGCTAACGCAACGTATTCGCAGGCTTGATCCACATTGGCATGGACAATTAAAAGAGCGTCCACGCACGGCGCCAAGCCAAGCAAATACCATGGCTTTTAGTGCCAGCCAAGGGCGCAACCCGCAGCCACAAGTAGTGTATGGCGACTTTCGAGAAAAGCTCATGGGGATAGAGGACTCTCTAAGTTACTTAGCTCATGAGCCGAGCGATGCGCGATGGTTAGTTATGTTACTGTGCCTTCATCAACACTGGCCGAATCGCCAAGCACAGCTAACGTTTATCGCCGCGCTTCCTTATGTTGATATATATAAGCTGGATAGGGCTGAGCTTGCATTAACGAAGCTCAGCACCGAACCTCAATTTCGCCTGCTTGAGGTTGCCATTGGTGCGATTCGCTGTTTGCCCATAGCGCAACGCAGCCAATTTCTTGCCCAGCTAAAAGAGCTCGCTGCGCTGTGTGAGAACTGGGAGCTTGTTCCTTGGTCTTTTCAGCAGCTGAGCGCTCATGCCCTCGCTGATAAAACCGTTGGTGCATTGCCGGTCATGAATAAAGCAGTGATTGTTGCAGCTTGTGAGCAGCTTCTTGGCGCTTTGGCAAGCTATGGTCATACTGACCCAGAGCGTCAACGCCTGGCGCTCGCTGCGGCGGCGCAGCATTTACAGATACCGCTTAGCTTAGAGCATGAAGCGCGATGCCAGCTGACACGATTGCAGCGCGCCCTGCGAATCATAAAAGGCCTCCCTGTAGTCAAACGGCAACAGTTACTGCAGGCTTGTCGTGTATGCGTAGAGCACGATGCACACATCAACGAGGCGGAGCAAACGCTGCTCTATACGCTTGCTGCCTGTTTAGAGATAGATGGTATCGATTGCTAGCTTACCACGGTAAGGTTTCACCGTTAGCATGCCAAAAACCGCCGCTGTTATTTAAGTTTAGCTCGTCAATACGCTCACTGATGCGCTGTGCTGCAACGTCAGGGCCTATATCGCCAGCGTAACCAACCATTTCGGTTTGCACGAATCCGGGGTGAATTAACCCCACCGATACATCTTGTGCTTTAAGTTCATGGGCCAAGCTCACTGAGGCTGCATTTAACGCTGCCTTAGACATACGGTAGCCTATGTAGCCTCCAGAACCATTATCGGCAATAGAGCCCATACGTGAGGTGATCATCGCCACTTTCGCGCCTTTGTTAAAGTTATCACGTAACGCATGAGTCACACGCACAGGAGCCACTGCATTGACCGAGAGCTGTTCATTGATAGTGTCAAAGTTCATCTCTGTCAGGGTTTCGTTACGAAACACACCGGCATTATTAATCAATAAATCGATGTGCTCGTCTTTAAGCTCAGTGCGCAAGCGGGCCACATCATCAGCGTGGCTTACATCAAACCCTGTGCGCACATCAACATCTAGCTCATCAAGCTCATCGCTGCTACGCCTGACCACGGCAATAACCTTAGCTCCAGCAGTTTTATAAATTTTTGCTAGCTGTAAACCGATGCCCCGATTGGCACCGGTGATCACCACATGTTGGCTCATAATCACTCATCCTCTTTTTAAGTTGATGAGTTTAGGGTGGGGGTGAATCAATAAAACCCAAGTTATTGATTAAGGTTGATGATTGAAAAGACCGCTCCTTGTGGATCTGTGAGGACGCAAAAACGGCCTACTTCAGGTACATCCATGGGCTGCACGCATACTTCGCCACCAAGTTTTTTGGCTTGCTCAGCTTGTGCATCACAATCGTTGACACTGAAGTAGATCATCCAATGTGGCGGAATATCATCAGGCCACTGCTCATCCATGGCCACCATACCACCGACCATAGTGTCACCCGCTTTGAGCAGGGTGTAATCCATCCCTTCCATGGCTTTTAGTTCGGCGCGCCAGCCCAACAACTCACTGTAAAAACTAGTACTAGATTCAATATCGCGTGTCGCTAACTCAAACCAGCACGGCGTATCAACCTCATTTTGCACACTGGCCCCTTTGTGTCCCTGGCCCTGCCATAGCGCTACCATGGCGCCCACAGGGTCGCACAACAACACCATGCGACCTGCCTCGGGCACATCATGTGGGCCGTGTACTATGGTTGCCCCCAGCGACTTTGCTTTGTCTGCCATAGCGTCTACATCATCAACGGCAATGTAGCTCAACCAATAACTGGGAACACCCTGAGCATGTTGATCGGCGGGCATTTGATACATCGCAGCCACATCCCCTTGTGGCTTTTTCAGCATGGTATAGTAAAGCCCATTGCCGATAGGCTGGTCCTCAGCCGACCAAGTAAACAAATCACTATAAAATGTTTTCCCACCTTGCCAGTCGGATGAACACAATTCGGTCCAGCAAAAGTGTCCCTGGGGGTAATTCTCGCTCATAAATTACATCCTTTTGTTGTTTTCATTAACCATAGACTACGCATTCAGAAAACGCTTTAGGTACTGCTCATGAGTTTCCAATTGGGCAATCACGGTCTCAACCTGTTGGGCTCCCTGACTATCATTCATCACCTGAGCGGCATTACGACATTGCACTAAGGTTTTGTGTTGCTGTGAATTCAACTCTTCGAGGAAAGCTTGCACACTATCACCCACTACGGACTCAAGCTTTGCCTGCCACTCCTTCAAATCTCCTAATAAACTGGTGTCGACTTCGTCGAGTTGCTGCTGTTGCCCTACCGCTTTCGCTAACTCGGTTTGCAAATAACGCTTATGATCATGTAAGACTTTCATGCGTGCTTGCAAAGATTCGTCTTCAGCGTGTTTTTGCACATCTTGAATTAGGACTCGCTCATTTTCTAAAGACTCAATTAATTGATCAATAATTTCAATATCTTGCTCTTGTTCACTGGATACAGAGGTAGGAATTTTTAAACCCATAACATGGCTCCTTCTATCGTTACTGTCCTTAATACTTACTCAAGAACCATTCCAATAAAAAAGAAGAAAAATAAATTTCACAATTTCAGTTAGTTATAGAAAAACACAGATATTAATGAGAATTATTTGCAAAAAGCGTTGACACGAAGGCAAATCTTATTGATAATCAATATCAACAAAACGGGAACGCATTCGAAAGCAGTGATGTCATTAAACGTTTTGTTGCGGACAACTTTGTTTCTCGACCCTGAAACACGTGTTGCGCACGTAATGCGCTTTGGTTGGTGGCTACACTCCTCAACGCCCCTTGAACTGTTAGGCCGCCAACCACCCTACTATTTTACTTGCTACATTGCTCATATCGGTGACGGTAGATATGAAAACAAAAAAGCCCGAAAGGGCTTTTTTTATGTCTAAAATTTGTCGTGATATCAGCGGCGGTTTTTCCGTGCTCTTGCACGTCGTTGCCGTTTTTCTTCTTCCTTAGCGGCCTTTTTAGCCTCTGCTGCCGCGCGCAATTCGGCAACCATCTGTTCTTCTCGCTCACGCATCTGTGGGGTTTCCATGGTAATACGTCCAATCACCGCATCACGTAACTCGTTAATGAGAATTTCAGCGAACTTATGAAGATCAACCTGATTACCTCCACGCAGACAGCCGCGATTTTTGCCCGCTGCAAGCATAAAGTCATAGTCATGTTCTGGCAGTGGTGACACTTTATAGCGTTGGCTCAGTAATGTAGGGTACGCTTGCAGCAAATACTCACAGCTGTAGCTGGCAACCTCTTCATAATCAATCGCGGTGTCACGAATAGCGCCGGTTGCCGCTAAACGATAGCCGGAGTTCTCGTTTTCAACCTTGGGCCATAACATCCCAGGGGTGTCGTAGAGCATGATCCCTTCGTCTATTTTTATCCGCTGTTGCGCTTTGGTGACCGCAGGTTCATTGCCGGTTTTAGCAACGATGCGCCCCGCAAGCGTATTAATAAGCGTTGACTTACCAACGTTAGGGATCCCCATAATCATGGCTTTAATCTGTTTATCGGCACCTACTTTGTGCGGCACAAGCTTTTTACACAATTCAATGACTTTGCCAGTATGACCCGCTTTATCGTTCGCGAGCGGCATGGCTTTGACACCATTTTCACGCTCAAGGTAGTCCATCCATTGGGTGGTCATCTGCGGGTCGGCCAAGTCAGCCTTATTCAGGATCTTAATGACTGGCTTATCACCGCGCAGCGCGCCAACCATAGGGTTCTCACTGCTGTAGGGAATGCGCGCGTCCAATACCTCAATGATGACATCCATTTGTGGCATGATCTCTTTAATTTCGTTACGCGCTTTATTCATATGGCCTGGGAACCACTGGATTGCCATGTTTTCTCTCCCCTAAGTGATGAATAATTATTTTACCTTCGAGACACGCCAAGATCACCCGTTAATGTGTATACTGCCCGCTTTTCTTCTCTCTTATGGAGCAGGCATGGCCCTAAAAGCAACGATCATCAAGGCACGATTGAACATTAGTGATTTAAACCGCCATCATTACCAGCAATACTCTTTTACCCTCGCGCAGCACCCATCAGAAACCGACCAACGGATGATGATCAGAGTGCTTGCCTTTGCCTTAAATGCTAATGATAATTTAGCTTTCACCAAAGGCTTATGTGCCGATGATGAGCCCGAGCTGTGGTGGATAAACGACGATGACAGTATTCACTTATGGGTAGAACTTGGTCTTGCTGATGACAAGCGCCTAAAGAAGGCCTGTAGCCGAGCACAGCAAGTATTACTTTATGCCTACGGTGAAGGGAGCCAGCAAGCTTGGTGGCAGAAACACCAAGCGAAGCTCGCTGGATTTGATAACCTACGTATCGTCAGCCTTGCTTATGAAGATACCCAGAAGCTGGCAGCAATGGCCTCCCGAAGCTTAGATTTAACGATTACCATCGAAGATAATGAAGTGTGGGTAAGTGATAGCGACACCAGCTTACAAATCCTCTTGACCTTGTTGCAAGGACAAGGCTAAATACTAACGCCATTGTTATCAACGGAGTCACTATGATCACTAAGGTAGTTGTATTACACGGATTGTATATGTCTGGCTTCGTAATGCGCCCTCTTTGCGCACGTCTTAAAAAGCAGGGGTATGGCATTTTAAATGTGTCATACAACACCCTGAACCCAGATACCGATAAAATCTTTGCGCAAATTAATGACTTCATCGCCGATGACCAGTGCGCTTTTGTTTGTCACTCCTTGGGCGGCCTTATTGCACGGCAATACCTCAGTCAGGAGTTTCCACAGACGGATCAAGTAAAAAAGGTCTTTACCCTTGGCACCCCACACAAAGGGGCACAAATAGCCCGCCATATGCAGGACCGAGGCATGCAAGCACTGTTAAAGAATAGCCTTGAGTACCTCGTGAGTGAAAGCCAAGATTGGCCCTTCTCAGCCCAACTATACAGTATCGCCGGAGACTTGCCCTTTGGCCTACTGCCATTATTTGAGCAGGGCAAGCCGTCAGATGGTACGGTGATGGTTGATGAAACCCGCGTCTCAGGTATGGCGCAGCATAAAGTTTTTCATCTTAGCCACACCAGCCTCATTTACTCGCGTAAGGTAGTCGATTATATCTTAGCGCAGCTAAAGACTTAATCCTCAGCAGCCGCTGCGATTTTATACGCAATTACCGCAATAACACCGACTATCAATGGGATTGGCGCAGCAATAAAGCCAAACGCATCAGAGTTAGCATAACTGGCTCCAGCTAAATGACCAACAAGACCGATTACAAAGGTTAGTACGGCGATAATACATACTGTGATTTCTGCTTTTTTTGCTTTTGTCATTGCCCTATCTCCTCATCGTTGATGGTTTCAGTATGGCCTGCACAAGGAAAGTAACCTTGCGCTAAATCAAGTTTTCACTGGGCAATAAATCATCGGTATCGAGTTGTTGCGTTAGATCAAAAATTCATCTCCTCGGCCTTGTTTTTGGCATACATCATGCCCAAGTATGATTATAGGGTCGGTGTTGTTATCGCTAAAAGTGATGTCAGGCATCGAATTTATCTGCTTGTTATCAGGTGCCTTTAGGCCATACTGATTATCAGCAAACAACCATGCAAAGGAGACAGCTATGTCGCAAATCAATGCCATTGGATTAGATAGTGAAGAAACTCAAAACGTAATTGAATCACTCAATCGGCTATTAAGTTGCTATCAAATTCAGTATATGAATGCCCGTGGCTTCCATTGGAACATCAAAGGTCGTGATTTCTTCGAGCTGCACGTGAAGTTTGAGGAAATTTATAATTTGCTGTTGGAAAAAGTAGATGAAATAGCTGAGCGTATTCTTACCTTGGGCGGTGAGCCCCTACACGCATTTTCGGACTTTATCGAATTAAGCCAAATTAACGAAGTGAAAAATGTCAGCGACGGCGGCCAAGCCGTACAATCACTCGTCGATGGCTACTCAACACTAATAAAAATGCAGCGTAAGGTGCTCAGTGATGCCGGCGATAACCAAGACGAAGGTACAGCCGCGTTAATGAGCGATTACATTAAAGAACAAGAGAAGCTTGTTTGGATGTTAAAAGCCTATTTGGATTAATCACAAAACCACTTGCATCTTCCCTCTTCAGCTGTAATGATAATTATTATCAATTCAACTGGAGGGATTTGCACCGTGCCACAGATTTCGCTTGAATTTCTTGGAGCTCAACTGCGCCGTCTATCGCGGTGTCAGCGAGGCCAAGCACCCAACTTAGTTGCACAGTTTATTGAAACGGGTTTGCATTGGGCTCGCTACTATGGCGCTCGACAGATGTATTTATTACAAGAGCTTTATTTACGTCGCACGTTTTACCAATTGGTTAATATCATCTGTGACCCTTTGTTGGAACAGCAAGTAAGAAAACAAAGCCTTTGTCAGCTGCACAAACCACAGCTTGCCCTTCAGCGTTTTTATCGCCAGCAACAGGGTATGCATAAGTACAGAGCACTCAGCCAAGAAGCTCGCGTCCTCTGTCATGAGTTCAACCCCTATTAAGGAGCACATTATGAGCACAGAGTACCGACATGAAAAGGACAGCATGGGTGAGCTACAGGTCCCAGTAGATGCCTTATATCAAGCACAAACCCAACGCGCTGTGAACAACTTTCACATCAGTGCCATGCGTATGCCAGCACACTTTATTCAGGCATTGGCACAGATAAAACGCGCAGCCGCCACCGTTAATACAGAGCTGGGGCATCTTGATGCCAATGTGGGTGGTGCAATAGATAACGCCTGTCGCGAAATTATTGCTGGTGAGCACCTTGAGCACTTCCCTGTGGATGTATTTCAAACTGGTTCAGGAACCAGTACCAATATGAACGCTAATGAGGTCATTGCTACACGTGCAAGTCAGTTATTGGGTGATAATGTACACCCCAATGATCATGTAAATATGGGGCAAAGCTCCAATGATGTGATCCCAACAGCAATTCACGTAAGTAGTGCGCTGGCGATAGAGAAAGAGCTGATCCCGGCACTGGAGCACCTCATTAGTGTGATAGAAGCTAAGATAGAGCAAGTGGGCAGTCACGTTAAAACCGGCCGCACTCACCTAATGGATGCCATGCCTGTTACCTTCGCTCAAAGCATGTCGGCTTGGCGCGAACAAGTCGTTAAGGCGAAGCAACAAATCAGCGCTAGCGCTGAGCACTTACATCAACTTGCCCAAGGCGGCACTGCTGTAGGCACAGGTATCAATGCTGATCCTGAATTTTCGGCACGTTTCGCTAAACAGCTCGCTGCTCAAACCGATAGTCACTTTCAAGGGGCAGAAAACCTGTTCTACCACATCGCAACTCAAGATTCGGTGGTTGCGGTATCCGGGCAACTAAAGACTGCTGCGGTCGCGTTTATGAAAATCGCTAACGACTTACGGTGGATGAACTCTGGACCTTTAGGTGGGATTGGTGAAATAGAGCTCGAAGCACTGCAACCTGGTTCATCCATTATGCCTGGCAAAGTGAACCCGGTGATCCCTGAGGCCACAGCCATGGTTTCGGCGCAGGTCATAGGTAATGACAGTACTATTACCGTAGCAGGTCAGGCTGGTAACTTTGAACTAAACGTAATGTTGCCGGTTATCGCCTATAACGTATTGCAGAGTATCGAGTTACTGACCAATACCAGCTATGCTTTGGCCGACAAGGCAATTGCCAGCTTCGTTGTCAGAGAAGATAACTTACAGCGTTCTTTAGCAAAGAACCCCATTCTGGTAACGGCGCTTAACCCCATTATTGGATATGAGAAAGCGGCCGCTATTGCCAAGCAAGCTTACAAAGAGAATAAAGCTATTCTCGATGTGGCTGCAGCACAAACCGACATTCCTTATAAAGAGCTAGAGAAGTTACTCGATCCTAAAGGGCTTACTCTAGGGGGCATTCAAAAATAGATAGCCTGAGCTACGTGACCATAACATCTGCATTTGCGCATTAGCGCAATGTTTGTATTATGGTCACTATACTCATCAACAATTATAAATATTATGCGCCACTTAATTATTCCCCTTGCACTGCTCTCCCTCACTGCATGTCAAAATAATGAGCCACAAAACACGACCGCTGAAGTAAAGACATCCGTAGAACGAGCCAGCTCTGAGTCAACAACAGATAACCTAGGAAAAGATAAGCGAATCAACGGCGAACAACTTAGCCAACCGATTAACGAAGAGCGCGCCATTAGTGCCACGGAACAATCCATCAAAGCTGACTATCAAAGTTTAGAAGCACTGACGCAGGACAAATCTTGTGACAGCGCCAGCCAATGTAAGGTGGTTGCAGTGGGTAGCCGTGCTTGCGGCGGCCCAAGCCAATATCTTGTATATTCAAGTAAATCAGCAGATCCGCAGCAAGTGTCTGCGTTAGCAAACAGTTTGGCTGCTCAGGAAAGCCAACTAAATGCTGAAAAAGGCATGATCAGTATCTGTCAGCACCTTACGCGACCCGCAGCACAATGCAAATCAAAGCAGTGCGTCGCAGTACAGAGCAATACCAGTCAATAAACGTATTAATAACCGAAGGCGCTCAACACCAGCGACAATACAGTAACGGCGGCAATACAAACCAAAGCCCGAATAATAAATTTGGGCTTTATCTCATTCTTATACCAATGAAAGTAAAGGAATTTGACGAAATACGTTGCAGCTACACCAAACAGCGCAAAGATCAATAAGTAAGCAAGTAACGGAAGGGTCAAAAGTCAGCCCTAATAAATTCAAAATCTGGTCTCTAGCCTAACAATTCCACTCGAAAAAGACCAAAAATATATAGCCATTTAGCATCCGCTTATCATGTTTTTAAAAGCCTAGTATTGTAGGTCGTGGTTTACCCCAGCCTAGGTTACCGTGTTGTAGGTCAAGATTTATCCTGATTTAGATGTGCAAGGCTGAAGCCTTGCCTACAGATATGGTGATGGGTGTTTCGCTGTGTTGTAGGTCAGGATTTATCCTGACTAGATGCTGCAAGGCTGAAGCCTTGCCTACAGGTTTGGTAATGGATGTTTAGATGTGTTGTAGGTCAGGGTTTACCCTGACTAAGGTGTTGCAAGGCTGAAGCCTTGCCTACAGGTTTGGTTGTTTGGTTGTGTTGTAGGTCAGGGTTTATCCTGACTAGGTGATGCAAGGCTGAAGCCTTGCCTACAGGCATAAAAAAACCCGCTGCACTGGTGCAACGGGTCTCTCTAATTAGGAGCCTGGTGATGACCTACTTTCAC
>NZ_SGPG01000016.1:0-31638 GCF_004208955.1 Pseudoalteromonas sp. CO325X | reverse complement strand
GTTCGCCCATGTGAAAGTAGGTCATCACCAGGCTCCTAATTAGAGAGACCCGTTGCACCAGTGCAGCGGGTTTTTTATGCGTGCAGAAAAGCGCTCTCCCAAACCGCCCGTAGGCCAGGCTTCAGCCTTGCGTCACCTTAGTCAGGGTAAACCCTGACCTACAACAGAACCAAACAACAGCAGAGACCCACCCCCGTCACCATATCTATATCTGTAGACAAGGCTTTAGCCTTGCAACATCTTAGTCAGGATAAATCCTGACCTACAACACAGCGAAATACCCGTCACCATATCTATATCTGTAGGCAAGGCTTTAGCCTTGCACATCTTAGTCAGGATAAATCCTGACCCACAACACAGCACCATCGAACACCACACCCGTAGGCCAGGCTTCAGCCTTACAGCACCCCAGTCAGGGTAAACCCTGACCTACAACACAGCATCATCTGTCACCACACCTGTAGGCAAGGCTTCAGCCTTGCATCACCCCAGTCAGGGTAAACCCTGACCTACAACACAACCAAACAATTAAAAACCACACCTGTAGGCCAAGCTTTAGCCTTGCACACCCCTGTCAGGGTAAACCCTGACCTACAGCACAGCGCAGTATCACCGTCACCACACCTGTAGGCAAGGCTTCAGCCTTGCATCACCTAGTCAGGGTAAACCCTGACCTACAACACCGCTCTCCGGTCAGGATGAAACCGCGACCTACAACACAATACCCCAGCCAGGGTAGAACCCTGGCTTGCAAATCTCGAGCCTGACCATACAATGTATAGGCATCGATTTTCGGGCATAAAAAAACCGCTAAAAAGCGGCTTTCTTGGTTAAAACGATAGGAGGGTTACTGTTCCCAATAGGCTTGCTCTAGGCAATCCTCACGCTCCGGTAGACCCCGGGTTAAACGCGGTGAATGTTGTACTAGCACTTCATAACTGGCACGGTTCGCATACTTACTGATCTGGGCCAAAGAAGAGTAAGTGATCGCTTGCTGACCATGCTTGGCTGAGTTTGGCACATTTAACTTGTGGTACTCATTAGCGCTAATATCATGCAGTACCGCAGCTAGCGCGCAATCACCGGCGCCATTGGTGTTCTTAATGCTATCTGGCCCACCCATAAATGGGGCGGTATGGCTATAAGCACGCACAGGCTGTTGGCAATCTTGCTTGCGCATGGCACGTGAAAACTCATAACGGTTAAAGTCAGCGATGGCACCAGGAAGGAGTGGGTACTCAGTGGCGCGTTTATGCTGATCATCGACATAGCCGGCCATAAACATACCTTTTTCACCGGCCGTACAAATCACAAAGTCGACCCATTCTAGGGCTTTGTCTGCCGCTAATAGTGGATCTTCAAAACCGGTAATCGCTAGGCCTTCTTCTTCGTTCATAGCAAGAATATCAACATGCTCATTTACAAAGTTGGCCCACCATTTAGGGTCTTGCTCAATAAGAAACTTGGTGCCGAGCGTCAGCACCACAGGTACCCCGGCTTCGTTTGCGTACTTTACCGCTTGCATAGTGGCTTCGGTCATTGTTTCGTTGCCTTGCGTGCGCATAAGGTAGGCACTGATCACCAAAGCAGATGATTCCTGAATCAGGTTCTTATCTATGGACTCAGGGCGTAAGTGATTCATCAACCCTGCGCTAATGGCGAAGGTACGTTCGCCACTTTCATCAATCAGTGTAAAGCAACGGCCTATGGGGCCATCTACAGGTTGCAGATAATTAAGGTCTACACGGCTTGAGGTGTTACATAAAAAGCGATAGGCATAACTACCAATTTTGATATTTTCGCTCATTACGCCAAGTAGCACCGAACGATCATCAGCCAGCACTGAGTAGTTGTGCATGGTATTGCCTACGGTGCCGCCAGCAAACTCATAATCAACCATGTCGTTGAGCTTGAGCCGATCATAGAGGGCATTGGTAACGTCACTGTCAATAACCTGTGACATGCCACGCTGCAGCCCGAATTCATCTAAGAATGCCTGATCGACCTTGGCTTCAATATCCACCACGATCTGATCTATGCCTACAATGTAGCTACGCTTCAACCGCGATTCGGGGTTGATTTGATTAGTAAGTGGATCTTTATCTTCCACCGGGAAATAATGTTTATGTCTTCGGCGACCAGGAAACTTCATGACTTACCCGTTTTCGGTGTCCATAGAACAAAAAAAGCGGCGAATTATAGCTTAATTTTGGGTGTGCAGGCTATGGTGTGAGCCATAAAATCCGGCAAATAGTGAGAATGCATTCTTATAAGACTCAGAAACTTTCTCTATTGAGTGTAAAGTATAGTCGGGAGTTTGCTGGTGTCAGTGAGAGGATTCGTCGCGCACTTGCCGATATTGCTTGGTATAATTGCTGTTCCTAAGTAGTTAAAAGATACCCTATGACCGAGCTAAATGACGAATACTGGATGGCGAAAGCCTTAGCCTGTGCCGATAAGGCCGAGCAACTTGGTGAGATCCCAGTCGGTGCTGTACTAGTCAAAGGTGGTGAGCTTATTGCCGAGGGCTGGAATCAATCTATCACTCTTAACGACCCGTCGGCTCATGCTGAAATGATGGCGGTGCGTGCGGCTGGAGTGGCCCTTAACAACTATCGGCTCATTGATTGCACTTTGTACGTTACGCTGGAGCCATGCTCTATGTGTGCTGGTTTACTCGTTCATAGTCGCATTGCGCGGCTAGTCTTTGGTGCCAATGATTTAAAAACGGGTTCTGCAGGGTCTATTATGAACCTAGTGCAGGA
Source organism: Pseudoalteromonas sp. CO325X (assembly GCF_004208955.1). NCBI lineage: Bacteria > Pseudomonadati > Pseudomonadota > Gammaproteobacteria > Alteromonadales > Pseudoalteromonadaceae > Pseudoalteromonas > Pseudoalteromonas sp. CO325X. Next base: position 28,873 of record NZ_SGPG01000016.1, on the reverse strand, counting down.
GCCTCGGCTTAATCACCAAGTTGAAGTCACCAAAGGGGTACTTGAGCAGCAGTGTGCAACTAAATTATCAGCGTTTTTTAAGCGACGTCGGCAAGAACATAAGGAGAGGAAAAAGGCGCGTCAGCAACGCCAGGGGGAAGGGGGTTAGGCCTCCGCCAAGCGTTGCTTTTCTAGTTCTTCCATTTGTTGCATGGCAAACAAGCGACGACGCCACAAAATCTTATTGTGGGTATTTTTACGGGTTACTCGACGACGATTAGTCGATGAAAATAGTACATTTCGCTTAAAGCGATGCGTTCTACGGCGTTTTAGCATAGTGTATTCTCCTTGAAAGTGTGAGAGGGGAGAGCTGCCAATGAAAACACGATTAAATGACAGTTTTATGGCGTTCCGGCCGATTCTTCCTTGGCGCTAGCGTTGTTGGCCACCAAAGCATCGTTTTCATCTAACCATACCAGGGTGTCGTAGTAGCGCCGAATATTGTCTACGTAAGTTACCGCTACGTCTCCGCGCGCATAACCGTATTTAGTTGTACGATAATAGCGTTTCTTGATCAACAGCGGTAGGTATTTTTTCACATCGGCCCACTTGTCTTTATCATCACCGGCACGTTCGGTTAGGATCCGCGCATCATTTACATGGCCCCAGCCGACATTATATGACGCTAAGGCAAACCAAGTACGGTCAGGTTGGGCAATACGATCAGGTATGCGTTCAATAAGATAACGTAAGTACTCGGCACCGCCGCGAATATTCTGCTCTGGTTTGAGGCGGCTGGTAACGCCCACCTGTTTTGCCGTTGGTAAAGTAAGCATCATAATACCACGCACCCCAGTGGGTGATTTTGCCAAGGGGTCCCACATCGATTCTTGATAACTGAGAGCAGCCAGCAAGCGCCAGTCTAACTCTTGTGCATACTGTTTAAACCAGGGCATATAAGTCGGTAAGGTATCGGCAACGGCCTCAATAAATGCCAAAGTGTTAACATAGTTAAACTGGCGTACGTGGCCAAAGTATTTCTCTTCTAAGGCATAAAGGCGCTTGTTCGCTTTCGCTGCACCGAAAAATTCCACAACTAAGGCATAGAGTGAGTCGTCGTTATCTTGGCGCAGTACCCAGCCAATTGGGTCATTGCGGGTCACGGAAAAGCCAATGCTCAGGTTCGGGTGGTAACGGCGAAACAGTGCCAAGGCGTGGGAGTCGGCAATGGTGTAGTCGATATCGCCGTCGATAATGGCTTGCAGTAACTCTGCTTCATCCATTTCGTCGGTTTCATTCCAACTCAGTTGAGGGTACTGTTTTTTATATCGATGTAGAGTTTGCGAGTGGCTGCTGCGGGCCAGTACCGTTAAGTTGCCCTCTAAGTCATCAAAGTCGCGCGGCCGTACTCGACCCTGTTTGTAAACCAGCTTTTGACTAATAGTGCGGTAACTGGGGCCAAAACGGTACAGTTCGGCACGGCTTGGGGTGTAGCCAATGCCCGATGCGACCAGGTCTAATGAGCCATTATCAAGGCGCTGAAACATATCGTTAAGGCTAAAGAACGGCACGATATCCAGCTCTACACCTAGGTAGTCAGCAAAATCTTGGGCAAGTTCGTATTCAAACCCTTGCTCCCCTTGAGGGGCTTGGTAATAATTGCTGGCACCGGCCAGGGTGCCCACGCGCAACGTGTTGCTTTGATGAATACGCTCTAATTGGCTAGGTTTTTGCGGCTCACTGCAGCCTACGAGCACCCAGATACTCACAATTAACCAAACGAATCTCACGGCTTGCCCCTTTACCCCGATACCACCACTTATAACAAAACCAAGGCTTGGCGTCACCTCTACTTTAGCCATAGAAGTAAGGCTTATAAGGTTTCCCTTCAATAGCGGACAATCGTCCTTGCCAGCGGTCCTTTAACTCGCATTTTTAACGAAATTAAGTATAATGCGCGGCAACTGTCGTTCAATCCTTAACCCCGGATGATATTACCTATGTTAATCCTGCGTGGTGCGCCAGCACTTTCCGATTTTCGTGTTCAAAAAGTGCTTACTCAATGTAAGCAAGCCAACCTTCCTGTAACTAACGTCTACGCCGAATTTATGCACTTTGCTGATGTCACCGCAGCACTGAATTCTGACGAGCACAGCAAGCTGGAAAAGCTGCTTACTTATGGGCCGCATATTCCTGAACATGAGCCCCAAGGGACACTTATTTTAGTTACCCCGCGTCCAGGCACAATTTCGCCATGGGCGTCTAAGGCCACCGACATTGCTCACAATTGTGGATTAACTCAGGTACATCGTATCGAGCGCGGCATCGCCTATTATGTTGAAGGTGATTTGAGTGTTTGCCAGCTTAATGACGTGGCTGCCTTGTTACACGACCGCATGACCGAAGCAACGCACCGCGATATGGATGATGCCGCGAAACTGTTTCGTACCGATGAGCCGCGAGCCATGTCATCGGTGGACATCCTTGGCGGAGGCCGTGAGGCGCTAGCTAAAGCGAATGTTGAACAAGGCTTTGCCCTTGCAGACGACGAGATTGATTATCTGGTAGAGAACTTCCAGAAACTCGGCCGTAACCCGAACGACATTGAATTGTTTATGTTCGCGCAGGCCAACTCAGAGCATTGCCGTCACAAAATATTTAACGCTGATTGGACCATTGACGGCACAGAGCAGCCCAAATCGCTGTTCAAAATGATCAAAAACACCTACGAGCAAAATAGCGTCAACGTCTTGTCTGCATACAAAGACAATGCGGCGGTAATGAAAGGCTCAGTGGCTGGTCGTTTCTTCCCAGATTTCAGTGGTGAATACACTTATCACCAAGAAAACATCGAAATTTTGATGAAGGTTGAAACCCACAACCACCCAACCGCGATTTCGCCATTCTCCGGCGCATCAACGGGCTCGGGCGGTGAAATCCGTGATGAAGGTGCTACAGGCCGAGGCTCTAAGCCTAAAGCTGGTTTGGTAGGCTTTAGCGTATCTAACCTGCGCATTCCAGGTTTTGAACAGCCATGGGAGAGCGAATACGGTAAACCAGGGCGCATTGTTGAAGCGCTGGATATCATGATTGATGGCCCGCTAGGCGGCGCCGCGTTTAACAATGAGTTTGGTCGTCCAAACCTACTGGGTTATTTCCGTACCTATGAAGAGCGAGTTAATAGCCACAATGGCGAGGAAGTGCGCGGTTATCACAAGCCTATTATGATTGCCGGTGGTTTAGGTAACATTCGCACTGATCATGTACAAAAAGGCGAGATCCCGGTAGGCGCGAAGCTTATCGTGTTGGGCGGCCCAGCAATGAATATTGGCTTAGGTGGCGGAGCAGCCTCGTCCATGGCGTCAGGACAGTCCAATGAAGACCTCGACTTTGCTTCGGTACAACGTGAAAACCCAGAAATGGAACGCCGCTGTCAAGAAGTCATCGACAAATGCTGGCAGCTAGGCGATGACAACCCCATTGCTTTTATCCACGATGTGGGCGCCGGTGGCTTGTCAAATGCCTTCCCTGAATTAGTGGATGATGGCGGCCGAGGGGGCGATTTTGAATTGCGTAACGTGCCAAACGATGAGCCCGGTATGGCGCCGCATGAGATTTGGTGTAATGAATCACAAGAGCGTTACGTACTGGCGGTAGCAGAAGAAAACTTCGCTCGTTTTGAGCAAATATGTCAACGTGAGCGCGCCGAGTACGCAGTCATCGGTACCGCGACCGAAGATCGTCACTTACGGGTTTCTGACTCGCACTTCAACAATAACCCAGTGGATCTGCCGCTGGATGTGTTATTGGGTAAAGCGCCGAAAATGCACCGTGATGTCAGCACCAAGCAGGCTCAGGGTGAAGCGCTTAATACCAGTGCTATTACCGTACAAGACGCGGTGCAACGACTACTGCGCTTGCCAGCCGTTGCTGAAAAAACCTTCTTAATCACCATTGGCGATCGCTCCGTAACCGGTTTGGTTGCCCGTGACCAAATGGTTGGCCCTTGGCAGGTGCCGGTGGCCAACTGTGCCGTGACAGCTGCTGCGTACGACACCTATCATGGTGAGGCGATGTCTATGGGTGAACGTACACCTGCGGCACTGCTTAATTATGGTGCTTCAGCGCGTTTAGCGGTCGCCGAGTCACTGACCAATATTGCCTGTGCTGATATTGGCTCATTGAATAACATTAAGCTGTCAGCAAACTGGATGGCGGCAGCCGGGCACCCCGGTGAAGACGCTGGTTTATATGAAGCGGTTAAGGCCGTGGGTGAAGAGCTGTGTCCAGCCCTGGGCTTAACCATCCCGGTAGGCAAAGACTCAATGTCGATGAAGACCACATGGCAAGATAATGGTGAAGATAAAGCCGTGACTGCGCCTCTGTCTTTGGTTATCACTGCGTTTGGTCGTGTTGAAGACATTCGTAAAACGGTCACGCCACAGCTGCGCACCGATAAAGGCGATTCAACGCTCTTGCTTATCGACTTGGGGGCTGGTCAAAACCGCATGGGGGCATCAAGCTTGGCGCAGGTTTACAAGCAGCTGGGTGACAAAACCCCAGATGTTGATAGCCCTGAACTATTAAAAGGCTTCTTCGAGGCGATGCAAGCGCTGGTAAGCGAAGACAAACTACTGGCTTACCATGACCGCTCTGACGGTGGCTTATTCGTAACTGCTGCGGAGATGGCCTTCGCGGGTCACACTGGCGTAACGCTAGAACTAGACGCGTTAGCGGGGTCTGATTTAGAGGTTCTATTCAACGAAGAGTTGGGTGCCGTTATTCAGGTTCGCAATGATGACCTAGACGCGGTGAAGGCCACCCTTGCCGAGAACGGTCTTGCTGCGCTAAGCCATGAAATTGGTACCTTGAACGATGCTGATCAGCTGATTATTAACCGTGGTGGTCATGCACTAGTGGATAATAGCCGTACTGAGCTGCGTTTAGCGTGGGCGGAAACCACTTATCAAATGCAGTCTCTGCGTGATAACCCAGCCTGTGCTCGCCAAGAGCATGATGCCAAAGCTGATGCCAATGACCCAGGTCTCAATGTGAAACTGAGCTTCGACATTAACGAAGATGTCGCCGCGCCTTACATTGCCACAGGCGCAAAGCCGCAAATGGCTATCTTGCGTGAGCAAGGCGTTAACTCACACGTTGAGATGGCGGCGGCATTTAACCGTGCAGGCTTTGCCGCCGTTGACGTACACATGAGTGACATTCTAGAGGGGCGCTTAACGCTAGAGCAATTCAAAGGCCTTGTGGCGTGCGGTGGCTTCTCATATGGTGACGTACTCGGGGCCGGTGAAGGCTGGGCGAAGTCCATTCTATTTAATGACATGGCACGCGAGCAGTTCCAAGGCTTCTTCGAGCGTCAAGATACCTTCAGCTTGGGTGTGTGTAATGGCTGTCAGATGCTATCAACATTGCGCGAGCTGATCCCAGGCACGGAGCATTGGCCACGTTTTGTGACCAACCAAAGCGAGCGTTTTGAAGCGCGCGCAACCTTGGTCGAAGTACAAGACAGCCCATCGGTGTTCTTCAGCGGTATGGCGGGCTCACGTATGCCAATTGCGGTGTCACACGGTGAAGGCCGTGCCGAATTTGCAAATGAGGCGGCTATTCAAACAGCAGTGGACTCGGGTACTGTGGCGGTGAAATACGTAGATAACTACGGTAACCCAACTATGCAATATCCGGCGAACCCCAATGGTTCACCAGAGGCAATCTCGGGTATGACCTCTACAGATGGTCGTGCCACCGTGATGATGCCACACCCAGAGCGGGTATTCCGCGCGGTAGCGAACTCATGGCACCCAGATGAGTGGCAAGAAGACAGCCCATGGATGCGTATGTTCCGTAACGCGCGCAAGCACATTGGCTAACTATCTAGTGCTTATCTAATCTAAAAAGGCTGCCTTGGCAGCCTTTTTTGTTGCTCTTATTGATGTGTTCCAATCAGCTGCGCTTCATGAGAAACTTTTAAAATAATCACCTACCATTTGCCGCTTTAAGGAAAACTATGCTGCGCAAGCTGTTGATTGGATTAGCAGTGATAGGGCTCACTCTAGCTACCGCCTACTTATTTCGCATTGAGCTCACCTTTATGGTAGCTAAACATTACCTTGATGCCGATGAAGTAGAGTTAACCTGTGCTGATTGGCAATGGGGGAGTGGGCTGACAACAATCATAGTCAATAAGTTATGTGTGGGTTATCGCCAGCATCGGCTTGTTATTGAGCAGGCGCGAATCACACCGCAGCACATTGATATTGAAAAGGCAGCCTTAACTCTGGCTAAGCAACAAACTCAATCATCCAGTGATACTGGTAAACCTCAAGCGCTTAATTTGCCGCTGACAGACTCCCGTCCGTTGGTAACTGTTGAATCCCTTATCATGTACACGCCTTATGCCGCTGCGCCCGTACGTATGACGGTAAGTGAGCCGCAACTCAATCAGTGGGTGTTAAATGGTGATATAGCCGGTGATATCGCCATAACCTCGCAGCATATCGATTATGAACTGCATGCCAATCAAGCCTTAAGAGCCCAGCTTATGGCTGTGGCCGAGCCATCACTCATGCGCTTTAATATCTCTCAGTGGACATTGCCGCAGCTACAAGTACAAGGGCGCTATTACGGAAATCGCATCGATAACCAGATCACTATTGCCAGCCAAGCTACTTGGCAACATGCGCCTTGCCCGTTGCAGGTGAGTAGCCAGGGCCGCATCGAGGTGCGCTCCAAGAATATGCGTCGTTTTAGCTTAGACACCAGTGCACTGACAACGCATTTGCGAGCGCAGGCTCAGTGCGACTATCAAGCCAGCCTAAAACCCTACTTCCCAGAGCTGCTCAAGGGGTCATGGCAGCTAACCTTGGCCGAGCCAAGGGTGAGTATAGATAAAAGCGAGGTGCAGCTAACGCAAGTGTTGCTTACGCATAACAGCGAACAGACTAAAGTGGGTGTTCGCTTAGAGGCGCCGCGTGCCAATTGGCGTACAGCACAGGTGGCTGCCGAGTATGCTTTACAGCTAGAAACTCAGTCGTTAGGGCGGCTTAGTGTTTCGGGACAGGCAACTGAGCAGCACATTAGCGGCGCCTTTAAAGGTCAGGTGGCCGCGCCGGTGGGTGAGAATGTGCATGTTGCCCCCGTAAGTGCCGCTGGCGAGTTCGAGCATAACTTTGCTGGGGCAACTGCGCTGCATGGGCAACTGAAAACCGCACAGTTAACAATGGCGCCTTATTCTGGACAGCAGATAGCGATTACTGTTGATGCCACTATCAGCGCAGATAACTCGATTTCAGCGCGCTTAGAGACCTTTGCTGCTGTTGCGGCGAATGCTGACATTAAACTGCTTGATGTCGAGCAGAATTATCAGATACAGGCAGACTTGGGGGCAGGGCGGCGTAGCGCGCAGGTTGAGGTGCAAAGCCGTATTGGGCAACTAGATTCTGCGCAGCTGAGGTTAAGTGAGCTCAGTGTCGATAGTCGAGTTGATATTGCTCGCAGCATTGATGGTGAGCATCTTATCTCATGGCAGCAGGCGCAAGCTCTGGTTAAGCACAGTTGGCAAGAAACGGCTTTTCCTATCACCGTGGTATTGCCGCCGACGCCTTTACCTTCATTGCAAGCCATTGCCAGTCAATTGGCCCCCGAGTTGTCAGTGACCGCTGGCACACTCAGCGCTCAACTGCACGGTGATGCCCGCCTTCAGCGTATGCAATGGCAGCTAGATGTGGACAGCGCCAGCGTGCTTTATCAGAGTTACTTAGCTGAAAATATCAATACGTCGGCGCAAGGACAGTGGAATTCAGGGCAACTTCAGCTTGATGATACTAGCTTTACTATTTCCCAACTACGCGCTGGACCAGTGTTGTCACAGGTGCAAGGGCTCTGGGGTTATGACCAAGATGCCTACCTCAAAGAGGTGCAGGCCGGGGTGTTAGGTGGCACTTTGTCGCTGGATAAACTTTATGTGACTGGGCTAACGAAGCGCCGTGCTCCCACCTTAGTTGAGGTAGCACAAATTAATGCCCAAAGCCTACTGGCGCTAGAGCCACAGCAGGGCATTGAGATCACAGGGGTATTGGCAGCAAAACTACCAATACGGTTAGAGGAGCAGGGGGTCAGTGTCGAAAATGGCCGTATTTATTCGCAAGCTCCGGGTAAATTGACGATTAAAGATAACGCCGCCTTCGATGCGGTGAAAGCGCAGCAGGCAGAGCTTGGGCCTATGTTGGGCATGTTGGAAAACTTAGATATCAACAGCATCAACGCCGATGTTGATTTAAAAACCGATGGTTGGTTAACCATGGCGATGCAATTAAAAGGGGAAAACCCCGAGCACCAGCAAGCTGTAAATTTTAACTATAATCATCAAGAAAATATCTATACCCTATTTAAGGCGCTGCGCTTAAGTGATGAAATCACTAAGAAAGTGGAGCAAGAGTATCAAGCGAAGGAGTAAGCGAATGAGCAAACTATCGCTGGTGGCGGTGGTCGCTATGTTAACTTTAATGGGATGCACCCATAAGGTTGAGGTAGAGAGTAAAGAGCCAATCACCATCAACCTAAATGTCAAAGTCGATCATGAGATCCGCGTCAAAGTGGATAAAGAACTCGACGAATTATTCAGCGATGACAGCGAGCTTTTCTAGGAGGGGTTATGAAACTAGTTAAATGGAGTATGTTAGTCAGTGCCGCCATGTTGGCCTTCAGTGCCTGGGCGCTAACTTTAGACCAAGCTAAGGCGCAAGGTATCGTCGGCGAAACCAGCAACGGCTATTTAGCCTTAGTACAGAATAACAGTGAGGCGCAAAAGCTAATTGCCGAGATTAACGCTAAGCGTAAAGCCAAGTATTTATCATTGGCGAAGAAAAATGGTATCAGTTTGGGCCAAGTGGAGGCGTTAGCAGGCGCCAAAGCTATCGAAAAAACGACCGCAGGGCATATGGTTAAAGTCGACGGCCAGTGGCGCAAAAAGTAACACTAGGGTGAGCACAGTGCAGTATGGCGCTGCACTTTTTGCCGCTCAAAATGCCCAGCGCTATCAGTAGGTATAGCACTGGGCGGGCAAAAGAAAGGTAAACTAGGCGATTTGTCGCTCTGCCAAGCTCAGCTCCATGGTGGCTTTAAGCAAACGATACAGGTTGATGGACGCGTCGATTTCCTGTTTACGGTTCGTCAGTGACTCGATATTCAACCCCAGCGGCACATCCAGATGGGCGCAGCTACGTAAGATCAAATCTAAGTTTTCGCGGCAGATGCGCACCGACTCACTCAAGGTGTTTTCGGCATCAAGCATGCGCCACTTAGTAGCCTCAGGCACGGAAATCCCCAACCACTGCATAAAATCCAGCGTTTTTTCACCGCCACAAGGGGTGAAGGTTAAAATAATACGCTGTGGCGAGAGCCCTTGCTGGCGGCAGCTGCGGGCATAACTGGTGATTAGATCAATGGTCGCTTGCGCATCATAAACCGCCTGGGAGATAAAAAACTGACACCCTTGCGCCGTTTTGGTCAGTAAGCGCTCATGTTCATTACGCTTATTAGCGTGGCGCTCGGCAATGGTCACGCCGCCTAAAAAGAAGTCTTGGTGATGAGCGGCAATCTCGGTGTAGGCATCATTTAAGCTTAGCTTGATATCCCCTTGTGACGACGGACTTCCGACTAAGACTAAGTTATTTAAATCATGGTCATTGGCGGTGCTATCAAGCCATTGATTAAATTCATCCTGATTGCGCTGAGCCACACTTTTATAGGTGATCACATCGGCGCGTGATAAGCGCCGCAATAACTGGCCATAATCACGTGGGTCAATGGTGTGTTTGAATGGGAAGGGGCGCGGCGTACTGATGCGGCTGCTCTCGTCCTGAATGTCATAAACCACCACACCGTCATATTCAATTTCGTGTAAACGGCCAAGCAACTTTTCGGCAATTGCGCGCATAGCGACTTCATCAGTATCTGCTTTAGGTGGCGTAGTGCCAATTAAATACACGCCCTGACGGGGGTCCTCTATTTTTTCTCGCAGTGATAAAGCCATGGTTCTCATTCCCAGCAATTGACAATGAAATAACTATAACAGCCATTTAGACGTCTAAACAGCTTTTTATAATGAAACTTACTCAACTCGAGTGAATTTGCTTCAAGTTAAAGCGTTATTCAGCATGATCTGACCGTTATACCCATTATGTCGTGGCTGACATATTTGTTTACAGCAAAGTGATGCCCCTAAGGTGCGTTTGCGATGTGATTTATTGCATAATGAGGAAGCTAAAAAACAACAAAACATCAAGGTTGAAGATGAAACTCTCTCTATTAGCGACAGGTGTCGCCTTCGCGCTCACTCTTGGCGGCTGCCAAAGCACGCAAACGACGACCAGCACCCCAACGGCTGCTGAGACCGCGCCACAGTCACAAGCGGTGTTCTCTCAGGACTATGTACTTGAAGAGCTTGATAATGGCCTGCGAGTCATGGTGGTGAAAACAGACTACCCCGATGTAGTGTCATTACAAATCCCGGTGTCCGTAGGCTCACGTAATGAGGTGGAATCAGGAAAAACCGGCTTTGCACACTTCTTTGAACACATGATGTTCAAAGGCTCTGAGAAATTTCCTGCACACGTGTATGCAGATATCTTGAAAAATTCTGGGGTCGATAACCGCGCTTACACCACGAACGATTACACCAATTATCACCTTAACTTCTCCAAAGAGCACCTCGATAAGGTGCTAGAAATTGAAGCGGATATCTTCCAAAACTTGAGTTACAGTGAAGAGCAATTCCGCACCGAAGCGCTGACCGTCAAAGGCGAATACTTAAAGAATAATGCCAGTCCAATCCGTAAGTTATTAGCGGCGGTGCGTAATGAGGCCTTTGATAAGCATACCTATAAACACACCACTATGGGCTTTTTTGCCGACATTGAAGCCATGCCGGACCAAAGTGAATATGGGCAAACCTTTTTCGAGCGCTTTTATAAGCCGGAATATGTTTCTTTGGTAATTGTCGGTGATGTTGACCCGCAAGCGACCATCGCGATGGTGAAAAAGCACTGGGGCAATTGGCAGCAAGGGGATTATCAAGCCGATATTCCTGTTGAACCGCAACAACAGGCGCCTCGTTATGTGCATGAGCAATACGAAGGGCTACCCGGACACTGGTTATTAGTGTCATACAAAGGTGCAGCGTGGCAGCCGCAGAAAAAAGACCGCGCGGCGCTCGATTTGCTCTCACAACTATACTTTTCTGAGAACTCAGATTTGTATCAAGAGCTGGTTGTTGATAAACAAATTGCTAGCCAAATGTTCACCTACAACCCGGAAACCAAAGATCCAGGCTTGATGCATGTGTTTGTGAAGGTAGATGATGAGCAGCATCTCACCACCGTGCGCGATGCTATCAACCGCACTTATGCCAAGGCACGTACAGAGTTAGTCGATGAAAGCCGACTACAAGCCTTGAAATCGCACCAAAAGTACAGCTTTATTAACAGCTTAGATTCATCACAAAGCATCGCTTCAACCCTTGCGCGGTACATGCATTTCGAGCGTGACCCTGAAGTGATCAACAGCTTGTATGCCACCGCCGATAATATTAGTGCCGAAGATATTCGCGCCATGGCGAATAAGTACTTTGTCGATAATAACCGCACCACGGTGACGATGTCGGCTAGTGAGTCGGTCGCAGGCTTTGCCAACGAGGTGCGCCTTGATGCTTTAGTCGCTGAGCATCAAAATAAGCCCACCGAGCGCCATTTCACCGTGCTCGATAACACGAATAGTTCACCGCTGGTGGATGTTAACTGGTTATTCTACACCGGCGCTGCTGCCGACCCAGAAGGCAAAAAAGGTCTGGCGGCACTGACTGCGGCAATGATTGCCAAAGGCGGCAGTGAGTCACAAAGCTATAAAGATATTCAAAAGGCTTTATACCCTATGGCGGGGAGCTTTAGCTATCAAATTGATAAGGAAATGATGTCGTTTCGTGGTCGTATTCATAAAGACAATGCTGACAAATGGTATGCCTTGGTGAGCGAGCAATTGCTAAACCCTGGGTTTCGCGAAGACGACTTCCAGCGGCTGCAAAAGGAGCTTATCGATAGCATTAAATCGGGCTTAAAAGCGTCTAACGATGAGGAGCTGGGCAAGGAGGTACTGTATAGCAAGCTGTATCAAGGTCACCCCTATGAAAGTTATAATTACGGCGACTTATCTGATCTGGAAAATATTACCTTAGCGGATGTGCGGGCCTTTTATCAGCAACAGCTGACCCAAAGTAAACTGCACTTGGGGATTACTGGAGCCATGCCAGAAGAGCTGAAAACGCAGCTGTTAACGGACCTACAGGGCTTACCAAAAGGTGAGCAACGCCGCCTTAATGTGCCTGATGCTCCAGCGCTTGATGGGCGTTACGCGACAATTGTCGAAAAGTCGGCAAAATCAACGGCAGTGTCGTTTGGCTTCCCTATTGATACCACGCGATCGCATAAAGACTGGACAGCATTATGGTTAGTGCGTTCATACTTAGGTGAGCACCGTAACTCGAACGCCCAGTTATTCCAGCGTATTCGTCAGGTTCGGGGGATGAACTATGGCGACTATGCCTACATCGAGTACTTCCCTCGTGGTATGTTCCAAACTAAACCGGATGCCAACCTAGGGCGTTCTGAGCAAATCTTCCAGGTATGGTTAAGGCCGCTGCGCTCAAATAACGATGCTCACTTTGCTACTCGCACCGCTTTATTCGAGCTCGATAAACTCATTGCCAATGGCATGAGCGAAGCGGACTTTGAAGCAACGCGAAACTTCTTAAGTAACTATGTGCCGCAACTGGTAGCCAGCCAAGACCGACAGCTAGGCTATGCCCTAGATAGTCGCTTTTACGATACCGATAACTTTGTCGACTATGTGCGTGAGCAGCTCAGTAGCTTAAGCGTCGAAGATGTAAATCGGGTGATCAGTGAAAATCTACAAAGCGACAATATGCACTATGTGTTTGTTACTGGAGATGGCGCCGATATGCAGCAACGATTGGCCTCGGAGCAGGAATCACCGCTGCAGTACAACACTGAGAAACCGCAATCGCTGCTTGACGAAGACAAGCAAATTCAAAGCTACCCTTTGCGTATCCCCGCTGAGAATATAGAGGTGTTGGCGGTCGACACCGTCTTTGAATAAGCATTAATCTGCACGAAAAGCCGCTGTTGATGAGCGGCTTTTTTATTGCTGTGTTTCTGCTATGGTTATGAGCGACAACTCATTTGTATGCCATGGAGGGAGATAATGTCAGCCAAGCTATTATTGGGGCCTATTCTTGGCCTTGAATCAGATACCCTATACACCTTTGTCTTTGTGACCGATAACAATGTGCAGCAATGTCATGTTGCGGTGGAAGGGCAGAACTTAGAGGCGGTTGAAATCGGTTCCCTCAGTGCGGGGAAGGTATGGAAAGCTCGTATCGAACTTGACACCTCAGGTTACTTGGATTACCACATTACTATCCACGGCGAGGACGCCGCAGACCAACAAGGCCACAAGCTGTGGACATTCTACGTGCCTGAGCAGGGAGAAAAGCCGCGCCTGGCCTATGCCTCATGTAATGGCTTTTCCGATTATAAGATGATGAATGCCACAGAAAAGCCTTACCACTTATGGCGTGAAATGCACGCACAACACCAGCAGGCACCATTTTCGCTGCTGTTAATGGGAGGCGATCAGGTTTACGCCGACTCCATATGGTCTCAAGTCCCCACATTACAGCGTTGGAATGAACTTGATAAAGAGCAGAAAATAACGCGCCAAGTTAGTAAAGAGATGCGCAACCAAGTGACGCGATTTTATAGCCAACTGTATTTAGCTCGCTGGAATAAAGCGCCAATGGCGGCGATGCTGGCTTCAGTGCCATCGTTAATGATGTGGGATGATCACGATATTTTCGATGGCTGGGGGAGTTACCCTGATGATTTGCAGAGTTGCCCCGTGTATCAGTGTATCTATGAGGCGGCCCGTGAGGTGTTCACTTTGTTGCAATTACGCGGCAGCGATAACCACGGTTTACTTGCCGGTGAACAAGGTTGTGACTTTTCATTTGCGCTGAGATTTCGCGACTATCATATTTTGGCCCTGGATAACCGCTCTGAGCGCAGTTTAAGCCAAGTGATGTCGGATACTTGTTGGGCTCATGTGACCGATTACCTCGATAGCCAATGCCAGCAAGGAGATTTGTTGGTGATGACTGCGGTGCCTGTGGTCTATCGTGATTTCTCTTTCGCTGAGCGTGCGGTTGATGCCACCCCTTGGCAAGAAGAGCTGACTGATGATTTAAAAGATCATTGGCGGGCAAAAGAGCATGAAGGGGAGCGCGCTCGTTTAATTATGCGACTCATTGATAATGCCAAGCAACGTCAAGGCAAAACCGTGTTGCTTTCGGGGGATGTGCATGTGGGGGCTCTGGGAGTGATCAGGGCGCCACAATCTCAAGGCGTGGTGAAAATTCACCAAGTGGTGTCCTCGGGGATTGTGCACCCGGCGCCGACCTTTATGCAGTGGCTCGGGATTTGTGCGATCACCAATGACGATTTGGAATACATTGATGAAGGGGAGCAAATTACGGCTTCCATGCTGCGCCCATTTGGCTCAGCAAAGTACATTCGCGCTCGTAATTTTGTGTCCATGTGCCAAGGTGATGACGGCAAACTATGGGTCAACTGGCTCATTGAGGGCAAAGACAAGCCGAGTTATCCCATTAACTAGAGAGTAAAAAGGCCTCTTTAGGGAGGCCTTTTATCGCTACTTTTTGGCTTTGATCTTAGCCTTGGCTTTTTTGCGTTTGGCTTTGATCTTGGCTGGATCTTTTTTCTTTTTCGGTGGCAATTTGGGCTCTTTATGTTGTGGCTCTAAGCCCTTTATTTTGCGCCGTTTCAGTACTTGATCGGTATAACGCTCTATTTTGCCAACCATGGCCACATCATGGGCCTCAACCAAGGAAATAGCGGTGCCTTTTTTACCTGCACGGGCCGTGCGGCCAATGCGGTGCACGTATACATCGGCCGTACGTGGCATATCAAAATTGATGACATGGCTGATATCGCTGACATCAATGCCGCGTGCGGCGACATCTGTGGCCACCAAAATATTAGTGCGACCACTGTGAAAGCTAGCCATGGCTGCCATGCGCTTATCCTGTGGCATCTCGCCACGCAGCCATGTGGTTTTTATATCATTGGTATAAAGCTCGCCCACTAATTTCTCTAGGCGCTCGCGGGTTTTCACAAACACCACGGCCTTTTCCACATCACTTTGTTTCAATAGATGGGTCAGTAATGCCAACTTGTGCTCATAATCATCGGCCAGGTGAACCCATTGTAAGATCTTGCCGCGCTCGCGGCGCGAAGGTGAAGCTTCCAGTTTAGCGGGCTCATTAAGGATTCGCTCAGAGAACTTTTCTACCGCTTCGCCTTCCAAGGTGGCCGAAAATAGCAGACATTGGCGTCGGTTTTTGGCTTCCTCACAGATGCGCAGCATTTCTTTGCGAAAGCCCATATCTAGCATGCGATCGGCCTCATCGAGGATCAACATTTCCACATCCTCGGCATGGAAGTTTTCGGTATCCAAATACTCCATTAACCGCCCAGGAGTGGCAATCAGCACATCATTGTTCTTTTCAAAGATTTCTTTATGACTGCCGTAGTTGATACCGCCGGTCACCACGCCAATTTTCAGATGCGTGTGGGCTGCGAGCTTTTCACACTGCTCATGGACTTGGTAAGCAAGTTCGCGCGTTGGTGCCATGATCAGCACGCGAGCGAAACCTGGGTTACGACGCGGGTGGTCGAGTAAGTATTGAATTGCAGGGATCAAGAACGCTGCCGTTTTCCCTGTGCCCGTTGGTGCACCCGCAAGTACGTCGCGACCATCAAGGGCCTCTGGGATGGCGAGCTGTTGGATGCTGGTGGCTTTGCTAAAGCCCATGGCATCAATGGCTTTTAAAAGCGCGGCATCAAGATCAAAATCGGCAAATTGCATAAAGGAGTCAAAATGAAGGACAATTGCGTTAATTATACGTGGCACATACACAAACACAAAGGGCAAAAGTGGCAGGATTTAACTTTAAACGCTTCTCCATCGCACAAGACAACGTCGCCATGAAGGTCTCAACTGATGGCATCATGCTCGGTGCGTGGGCCGATGTCAGTCAGGCGCAGCGTATATTGGATGTGGGTACGGGCACGGGGCTACTGGCGTTAATGTCTAAGCAGCGGGCGCCCGACGCGTGGGTGCACGGCATTGATATTGAGCCCGACGCCTGCACTCAAGCACAACTTAATGTCGCTGCGAGCCCTTGGCCTGATGTGGCG
This sequence comes from Pseudoalteromonas sp. CO325X, assembly GCF_004208955.1. Lineage (NCBI taxonomy): Bacteria > Pseudomonadati > Pseudomonadota > Gammaproteobacteria > Alteromonadales > Pseudoalteromonadaceae > Pseudoalteromonas > Pseudoalteromonas sp. CO325X. The sequence goes on along the minus strand of NZ_SGPG01000016.1, from coordinate 12,530 downwards.
ATAAGCCGCAGCGATGCTAATGTGTTTACGCCTGAGCAAGCGGTTGATTTAGTGATCAGTAACCCACCGTATTTCGATAATGCCCTTAAAGCCGGTAGCGATAAACGCACGTTGGCACGCCACACCGATAGTTTACCTTTTAGTGAATTGCTTGGTGTGTGGCAGCGAGCCAGCCACAGCCAGACTGAATTGGCGGTGATTTTGCCACTATCTGGCGCCGAGCAATTAAATCAATTGGTACTGCAACAAGGGGGATATTTACGCCGTTGTTGTCGAGTGAAAACTACTGCCACTAAAGCCGTAACGCGCTGTTTAATGCAGTGGAGCTGGCAGCAAAGTGATTGCCATTATAGCGAGCTGGTGATCCATCAGGGCGATGATTACAGCGGCGAGTATCGCGCATTGTGTCAGGATTTTTATCTGCGTTTTTGATTTGTCAGCGCCTTTGTCTCGGTAATGAATACGTATTCAATTGCCACAGTGATGCGCTCAGTCTAGTGTTAAATTTTTGTAAACTAAGCGCGGGCTAATAACGAAAATGAGACACACTATGACAACTAAAACCCTCCTTGCTGCGAGCCTCTCGTTAGGTCTTGCAATCCCGGCGACAAGTTATGCCGCCCCGACCACCTTTGTTCACTTGTTTGAGTGGAGTTGGCCGGACATTGCTCAAGAATGTGAGCAGTTTTTAGGCCCCAAAGGCTACGCTGCTGTGCAGGTGTCACCGCCTAATGAGCATATCCAAGGCAGCCAATGGTGGACTCGCTACCAACCGGTCAGTTATGAGCTCACCAGTCGCGGTGGCAATCGCAGCGAGTTCATTGATATGGTCCAGCGTTGTGGCGAGGCCGGCGTGGATATCTATGTTGATACTCTGATTAATCACATGGCGGCGGGCAGTGGTGTTGGTACGGCAGGACACAGCTATGGGGATAAATATTTCCCTGATTACAGCCCACAAGACTTCCATACTAGCTGCGCTATCAATCCTGAGGATTATGGCAATGACCGTTGGCGCGTACAACATTGTGAATTGGTGGGCCTCGCGGACCTAGACACCCATGCCGAATATGTGCAAAACACCTTAGCCAATTACATTAACTCACTGCAAAGCCTAGGGGTGAAAGGGTTCCGTTTTGATGCCGCGAAACATGTTGCAGCAGATGATATTGCCAGCTTAATGAGCAAGGTGGTGGGCAACCCGGTGGTATTCCAAGAGGTGATTGATCAAGGCGGTGAGGCTGTCAGCGCTTCGGAATATCTGGCCACAGGCTTGGTCACCGAATTTAAATACAGCACCGAGCTTGGCAACACCTTTCGCAATGGCAAACTCGCCTGGTTGAGCAATTTTGGTGAAGGGTGGGGGTTTATGCCGAGCTCCTCAGCAGTGGTGTTCGTCGATAACCACGATAACCAACGTGGTCACGGCGGGGGCGGTAATGTGATCACCTATGCCGATGGCCGTTTATATGATTTAGCGAACGTATTTATGCTTGCCTATCCCTACGGTTACCCTAAGGTGATGTCGAGTTATGACTATCACGGCGATACCGATGCTGGTGGACCCAGTGTGCCGGTGCATAATAACAGCGAGTTAGAGTGCTTTGGCAGTAACTGGCAGTGCGAACACCGGTGGTCTTATATCGCCGGTGGCGTGGATTTTCGCAATAACACCACCGAGCACTGGCAAGTGACGCAGTGGTGGGATAATGGCAATAATCAAATAGCCTTTGGCCGGGCGGATGCCGGGCATGTGGCCATTAACAAGGAAGAGTTCGTGTTGCAGGCGACGATCGCCACCGACATGGCTCCAGGGCGCTATTGCAATGTACTTAAAGGTGCGCTGAGTGAAGATGGCAGTCGCTGTAGCGCTGAGGTCATTACCGTACAACCCGATGGTACTATTAACCTTGATGTGGCCCCTTGGGATGCGATGGCTATTCATCATCAAGCCAAATTACCTGCCGTTGATGACGGTGATTGGCAGCGCACGGTGATCTTTATCAAGGCACCCACCGTAAGCGGCGAGGATCTATTTCTACGCGGCGGCATTGATCACCACTATGCCAACACCACACAAGGGCGCGATTGCCAAACCAGTAACTACCAATGTGCCATGCCTATTCGTCACAACAACCTACGGAACACCACCACAGCGCCGTGGAAGACCAATGATAACTACCTTGATTGGTATGGTACTGAGGCGGGGCAAAGCAATGAGGCTCCCGGCAGTGCGACCGACTGGACCACCGACTGGGGCACTGAGCGCATCGTGAGTGTTGATGGTTATGGGGTGACAGCGCTTAATACGTGGGGGCCGCATTATTGGATGCTGGATGTTGAGATGGATTGCAGCCGCGCGGTGAATGGCTGGTTTGAAATTAAAGCCTTTGTGCGCAACGGCCAAGGCTGGGAGGGGGATATTAACCAGCCGAATAGCCCTTATGCGAGCGCAAATCATTTTGCACAATGTGGCAAAATAAACACCTTTGAATTCAATAGCGATACCGCACTGATACAAAGTTTCTAGCGGTGCTGTAGCCTTTATTACCCAAGTCAGGTGCGGATAAATCACCCTGACTTGGGTTAGCCGATAGGTTAAAGACTATTTTTTAACCTTATGTACTAAGGTGAAATTGTAGCCCTAAGGTTTTGAGTTCAATCGGCATGTGCGAAAGTTACTCTTTCGATAACTTATATAAGCCAGGGATCAATAATGAAACACCTAGTGAGAGTAGCAAGACTAACGCCACTCTTAACACATCCAAGGTAATGAAATCACTCAGCGCTCTTTCTAAAGCGAGCATCAAAAGGACTGAAATAGCCGATGTGTATTTTCTTCTTTGAGTAAACTCATGAAGCGACTTGCACCTCACGCACCTATACTTGGTGGAATGAGAAGATAGCTCAAACCATGCGAGAGATATTTTGTGTCCACAGTTTAGGCATGTTTTCGACATTTAGAGCATCCTTCTCAATTCTAAAACCTTGGCTACGGGTTTATGGCCCATTCCTCCATGATAACACCACACTCCTAAAGATGAATCTAGATAGCAAAGGCTTATTTATTACTGCAATTTCTTGCCTAGTTAATTGCCCATTTAATCCAACTCACAGCTACAGTAACTATGCTGCACTGGGCAGGTTTGTAATTGCTTAAGCGCTGCAAGCATCATTTTTACAGGCACAACAATAAAGTAGACGGAGGCAACAATCACCATAATGGGGTCGGCGTAGGCCGCATACACACTTAAATCGAAATAGGTGAGTAGGGCTGCGATGAAAAATCCGGCGATAACCGCAGCGCTAATCACCGCATCCATAAACCATTGCTTGGTTTCTGCTATTACCAAAGCAGATTCACTATCTTGGGCTTTAATCACTGTGTAAGCACCTATACAAGCAAGCAGGTTGATGACACCAAATAACAGTGCGGCCGCAGTATTGATAGTGCGACCACCATCCATCATCGCCAGCAGGGCAGATATAAAAGACACACTGCACATCAGTACGATAACAAACCCCTTAAAAGCAATAACAATGGAGGGTAAGCGCTGACTTAGTAAGGCATGTCGCCGAGAGCTTGGCGAATTTATATATGCAGCGGTAAGCAGTGAGATAAACGTTAATAACACACTGACAAGGGAGTAAGCACCGTCAAATAAAATCACCAAGGAGTCTAACCATAGACCCAAAATGAGGCCTAATAAGGCTAGTAAAAGCGCGCTTATGCAAGAAAACAGCAATAGCTTCTGAGTATTCAAAGCAGACATCATAAACCACCTCATAATGGGGATGTGTTCAACAGCAATTAACAACTTGCTGCCAGTGTAATGTCATAGAGCTCACTTCCAAAGCCGCTGAGCGACGATATTTACGTCGCTGAAAAGGCATAAACCTGCTATGGTAAATAAAACCAGCAAGGTATCTGCGGCACGGTATGAAAGTCAGTCAAATTGAAATATTTCTCGCTATTAGCGAATCGGGCTCGATTGCAGAGGCGGCACGACGAATTGGCAAAAGCCGCACGACGTTAAGCTCGGCACTCACCGCCCTTGAGGATGAACTTGGCGTTGAGCTGCTCACTCGCACGGGTAATCAAGTCTCGTTGACGAATATTGGTGAAGTGATTAAAAATGACTGTGAACGTTTGGCGATGATCGCCAACGACATCACCGGTCGCTGTCATCAGCACTTGCAAGGTGTTGAAGCCTCGCTGCGCATTGCCCGTGACGATGCTCTCCCAGAGGCTTATTGGCGACAACTGATTCATGAAATGAGCAGGCAATTTCCTAGTATTAGCGTTTCTGTGTATATGGCGCCGCCGCCGGAACTCAACGATATGGTGGAACAAGGGATCGTCGATATTGCTTATTGTCTGTTACCCCAAAGCCAGCAACTAACGAGCAGTCATCAAGTCAAGCTAGGTGAAATTCGTATGATGACCGTGGCCAGCAAAGCCCACCCGCTCACGACACTCAGCCAAGTAGTTAAGGCCGACTTATCCAGGTATACCGAATTTGCGTTAGCAACTATTGATGAAACGGGGCTGCATGCGGTGACGCCAGTCTCAGGAAATTACATCGCGTTGCCTTTTTATGAGCACCTGCGCAATGCCGTGCTTGATGGCACCGGCTTTGCCAGTGTGCCCTCGGTTTTAATTAATCCATATCTACGCGACGGCAGTGTTAAAGTACTGAAGTACGATCAAGCGATGACATCGCAGGCCTATGGCATGATTCAAACCCGCTATAGCCAGCTTGGTCGGCTAAGCCAGTGGCTAGCGCAACAAATCGCTGCCTACCTGAGTGAATCTTAGCGGCTGGTTGAGAAAGCAAATAAGGTTATAACGCGCTGTACTCATTCATGATTTGCTCTATCCAAGTAGCAATGCGCTCATCACTTTTATCGTACTGGCTGTCCTCATCGAGCGCTAAGCCAACAAAGTGAGATTGATCCTCTGTTAATGCTTTAGACGCTTCAAACTCATAGTCATCGCCATTGGGCCATTGGCCAATAAAGTGCACACCTTGTGGCTTAATTTCGTCGTGGAGCATACCCAGTGCATCTTGGAACCACTGGCCATAACCTTGCTGATCGCCCATACCGAAAAGTGCGATCACTTTGCTACTCAAATTGACGCCACTGATATCATCCCAGTGCGACTCCCAATCCTCTTGGATTTCACCGAAGTCCCATGTTGATATCCCGAAGATTAGAAATTCGTAATCTTCAGCTTTTTTCAAAGGCTCATCTTGGATGTTGTATAAGTCCACCACTTCAGCACCAATGATGTCGCGGATTTTTTCCGCTGCTATTTCGGTGTAGCAGGTAGTCGAGCCATAAAATAAACCAATCTTCATAATCGCCGTACAACTGAGTAATAATGGCCGCAGTTTAACGTATCGGCTCGCGACTATCTATGGCGTGCTTTATGATATGATGGCAAATAGGTAAATACACACTAAGCGCCTTATTTGTGAACAAGCAACCAATACATAGCGATAATATCGAGTATATAGAAATGTTCTTAGATGCGTTATATCTGGAGCAGGGGAGTAGTGAGAATACGCTGTCTGCTTATCGCACGGATCTTGTCAAGTTCAGCGAGTTTATAGCGCCGCAAGCGCTGCTGGCAATTGATAGCACCGACGTAGAACACTATTTAGCTTATCGTGTAGACAAAGGCCTTAGTCCGCGTAGTACGGCACGTAGTATCAGTGCACTAAAGCGCTTTTATCAATATCAGGTGCAAGAGAAGCGTTTGCCCAGCTCCCCTATGGAAACCATATCTCGGCCTAAACCAAACCAGTCATTGCCTAAAACGCTAAGCGAAGCAGACGTTGAAGCTCTCCTAGCTGCACCGGATTGTGATGAGACGATGGGCCTTAGAGACCGCGCGATGTTAGAGCTTCTTTATGCTACAGGCCTGCGTGTCAGCGAACTGATAGGCTTACGCATGGAGCATGTTAATCAGCGTCAGGCGGTGGTGTTTGTAAAGGGTAAGGGGAACAAAGAGCGTCTAGTGCCTATGGGGGAAGAGGCGCTGTTGTGGCTAGAGCGTTATTTAAAGTACGCGCGCCCATCATTGGTTAAGCTCGCTACTGACTTTGTATTTGTCTCTAAGCGGGGCATTGGCATGACGCGGCAAACCTTTTGGCATCGCATTAAACACTATGCTATGTTGGCGAACATTAAATCAGATTTGTCCCCGCATACCCTACGTCATGCATTTGCAACACATTTGTTGAATCATGGAGCTGACTTACGGGTTGTACAAATGATGTTAGGGCACAGTGACTTGTCGACCACACAAATTTATACTCATGTGGCGAATGAAAGGTTAAAATCGGTCCATGCTGAACATCACCCCCGTGCCTAGGCAACAGGTTAAATTGCTCAGGTGCTGGAATTTATTTGTATAAGCGCGGTCTAGTTTATTGTGCAAGAAGCAGTTAGAGATTTTATTATGAAAAAGTTAGTTGTTGCGCTGGCGTTTGCTGGTGCCAGTGCCGGAGCGTTTGCTCAAGGCGTCAGTGTAGAGCCGCAAGACACCATGCAGCAGCAGGTGAGTGTGATCCAAAGCAAGCTGGCAGAGCTTGGGGTGAATGTAAAGCAAGTGCATCCCAGTCCGGTGCAAGGTTTACAGGAAGTGATCACCGATAAGGGCGTGTTTTATGCCAGTGCTGACGGCCGTTATCTTGTGCAAGGTACGATGATTGACCTTGTTAACCGTGAAAACTTAACAGAAAGTGCACTGAGTCATGTCCGCCTTGAAGGTGTCGCACAATACCAAAACTCAATGATCACTTATAAAGCAGATAACGAAAAAGGCAAGATCACCGTCTTTACCGATATCACTTGTGGCTACTGCCGTAAGTTACACCGTGAGCTGGATGACTACCTAGATGCTGGCATTACCGTGCAATATTTGGCATTTCCGCGTGGCGGACTGCGTGGCTCTGGGTACACAGATCTGATGAATGTGTGGTGTGCTGATAACAAGCAAGAGGCACTGACGGAAGCAAAAGCAGGTGAAAAACCAGAAAAAATTGAAAACTGTAACGCACCGGTGGCAGAGCACTACCAATTAGGGCAAAGCTTTGGTATCAGCGGTACTCCAGCCATTATTTTATCTGATGGCAGCATGATCCCAGGTTATCAGCCTGCGGCTGCAATTAGCTCAGCGATTGATGAGTTAAATAATAACAAATCTTAATGTAGAATGGGCCGCATCTAACGACGGCCCTTTTTTTGGAGTTTGCCTTGCAGGCGCATACCACCATAATGGCTCGCCCGCGAGTCGATGACAGCCACCTAAGCGATAAGCTTCACCCCGTTATTCGTCAAATCTATGCCTCTCGTGGCGTCAATAGTAATGAGCAAATAGATAACCGTGCCAATACCTTGCACGATTTCCGGCTATTTAAAGACATTGAATTAGCAGCAGAAATACTCAGCGACAGCCTAAAGCGCCAAGACAAGGTGCTGATTGTCGGAGACTTTGATGCCGATGGTGCCACCAGTACTGCCACCTTAATGCAAGGCTTGGGTATGTTTGGGTTTAGTCAATTGGATTACCTGGTGCCGGACCGCTTTAACTTCGGCTATGGGCTAAGTGTGGAGTTGGCAGAGCATATTGTCGCCATGGCTCCTGATTTGGTGATCACCGTTGATAGTGGCATTTCGTGCTTAAAAGGTATCGAGCGCGTCAAGGCTGCCGGCATCAAGGTCATTGTCACCGACCACCATTTACAAGGTGAACAATTACCCAACGCTGATGCCATTGTTAATCCCAATCGCCATGATTGTACTTTCCCATCAAAATCGATAGCCGGTGTTGGTGTGGCTTTTTATGTGCTTATCGCATTGCGCCATACGCTGCGGGAGCGTCGTTATTTTAATGAGCAGCGCCCTGAGCCGAATTTAGCCAACCTCCTCGATCTTGTTGCTCTTGGCACGGTTGCCGATGTGGTGGCGCTGGATGCGAATAATCGCACCTTGGTGCATCAAGGGCTGGCGCGCATCCGCAGTGGTAAGACTCGCCCCGGTATCGAAGCGCTGGTTGATGTAGCACGGCGCACGCAAGCGCGTTTAAGCGCCTCAGATTTTGGCTTTGCTCTAGCGCCACGATTAAATGCGGCAGGTCGATTAGATGATATGAGCTTAGGCATTGCTTGTTTACTATCACCGGATATTAATCACGCTCGGCGCATTGCCGGTGAACTGGATATGCTGAATGCCGAGCGCAAAGAAATAGAGCAGGGCATGCAACAAGAAGCGCAAGCGGCGCTGGCCAAGCTTTCTTTAACAAGTGCGCAAACACCCGATGCGTTATGTCTGTACCAGTGCGATTGGCACCAAGGTGTTATCGGTATTCTCGCTGGGCGTTTAAAAGAGCACTATCACCGCCCCACAGCGATTTTTGCCGCCGGAGATAATGGCCTACTGAAAGGGTCTTGTCGTTCTATTGATGGCGTGCATATGCGTGATGTGTTGGCGCATATCGATGCTCAATACCCAGGGCTGATCGCTAAATTCGGTGGCCACGCCATGGCTGCGGGGTTAAGTATTGAGGAAGCGCGATTCAACGAGTTTCAACAAGCCTTTGCTCAAGAGATAGGTAAGGTGCTTACCGAAGAAGCGAAGGAGTGTATTTTACTCACTGATGGTGAACTACCCAGTGATTGTTTGAATATGGAGTTTGCTGAGTTGCTGCGTCAAAGTGGGCCTTTTGGTCAGCATTTTCCAGAGCCCATTTTTGAGCATACCTTTGAGTTGCTGCAACAGCGCGTTGTTGGTGATAAACACCTCAAGCTAGTGCTGCGCCATAGCAGCGGCCGAGTGCTTGATGCTATCGCTTTTAATGTCGATGTACGCGCTTGGCCTGATACCCAAGTGCGCTATGTGCACCTAGCTTACCAGCTCGATATTAATGAGTTTCGTGGCCAATTTTCTTTGCAGTTGATCGTTCGAGAGCTGCAAAAACAATAGCCACAGCAAGTTAGCTTAGAGCAAATAAAATTAGATAAAATCATGTGAAAGCGCTAATAAATGCAGCAGTTTTTTGCTAAAATCGAGCGCTTTTATTGATGCGCCGAATTCTCAGTATACTTGTAGTGTAAATGCTTACATCAAGATGGCTAAAGAGATAGACCTTGGCGCCACCATCATTTTGCGGAGTGACATGCATGTTTGAAGTGAATCCTGTGATTAATCAAATCAAGGAAATTCGCGAGCGCACAGAGCTTCTTCGGGGGTATCTTTGACTACGCTCTTAAGAAAGAGCGGTTAGAAGAAGTGAATGCTGAACTCGAAGACCCAGCAGTGTGGAATGAACCTGAAAAAGCCCAGGCTTTAGGTAAAGAAAAAGCCAGTCTTGAGGTGATTGTTGAGACTATCGGCAAGCTTGAAGACGGTACTGACGATGTCGAAGGGCTGGTGGAGTTGGCTGTTGAGGCCGAAGATCAAGAGACCTTCGAAGAAGCCCAAGCTGAACTTGAAGAACTCAATGCCCACCTTGAAAAACTCGAGTTCCGTCGTATGTTTAGTGGCGATCAAGACGCTAACGATGCGTACTTAGACTTGCAAGCGGGTTCGGGTGGTACAGAAGCACAAGATTGGTGCAACATGTTATTGCGCATGTATTTGCGTTGGGCCGAGGCGAAAGGCTTTAAGGCAGAAATCGTTGAAGCAACTGATGGCGATGTGGCGGGCATTAAAGGCGCTACAGTAAAAATTAGCGGTGAATATGCCTATGGCTGGCTGCGCACGGAAACAGGCGTGCACCGTTTAGTCCGTAAGAGTCCTTTCGATTCTGGCGGACGCCGCCATACCTCGTTTGCCTCAGCGTTTGTTTACCCAGAGATTGACGACAATATCGAAATCGATATCAATCCAGCCGATTTACGCATTGATGTATATCGGGCTTCGGGGGCTGGGGGTCAGCACGTGAACCGCACAGAGTCAGCGGTGCGAATTACCCACTTGCCAACCAATACCGTGGTACAGTGCCAAAATGACCGCTCGCAGCACAAAAACAAAGACCAAGCGATGAAACAGTTAAAAGCAAAACTGTTTGAGCTGGAGTTGAAAAAGCAAAACGCTGAGAAGCAAGCGCAAGAAGAAGCAAAGTCAGACATCGGTTGGGGCTCGCAAATTCGCTCCTACGTACTTGATGACTCACGCATTAAAGATTTGCGCACCGGTGTTGAGAACCGCAATACCCAAGCGGTACTCGATGGAGACCTTGATAAATTTATTGAAGCAAGCCTTAAATCAGGCCTGTAATGTAACGCCAAACCAATAGAGCTAGAAAATGACAGATCAAATTCAAGACGAAAATAAACTAATTGCTGAGCGTCGTGCTAAGCTCGACGCCATTCGCGAAAACTGCAGTGCTAACGGCCACCCAAATGGTTTCCGTCGAAAACATTACACTGCTGATCTTCAAGCCGAGTTTGGCGACAAGTCGAAAGAAGAATTAGTTGAGCTTGATCATCAGGTGGCCGTTGCTGGGCGTATTCTTGCTAAGCGTGGTCCATTTATGGTGTTGCAAGACATGAAAGGTCGCGTACAAGCCTACGCTTCAAAAGATGTACAAAAGGATCTTAAAGCTAAATATGGGCAACTAGATATCGGTGATATTATTGGCGTTGCTGGACCTTTGCATAAATCAGGCAAGGGTGACCTCTATGTTGATATGCATGAGTACGAGTTATTGACTAAGTCTTTACGTCCATTGCCAGAGAAATTCCATGGCTTGTCTGATCAGGAAACCAAATATCGCCAGCGTTACGTTGACTTGATCACCAACATGGATACGCGTGAGACTTTCCGCGTTCGCTCGAAGATCATAGAGGGGATCCGCCGCTTCTTGGCTGAGCGTGATTTTATGGAAGTAGAAACCCCTATGCTGCAGGTCATCCCTGGTGGTGCAACAGCCCGTCCGTTTGTGACTCATCACAACGCGTTAGACATTGATATGTATTTGCGTATCGCTCCTGAGCTTTACTTAAAGCGTTTGGTCGTCGGTGGTTTTGACCGGGTATTTGAGATTAACCGCAACTTCCGTAACGAAGGGTTATCAACACGCCATAATCCTGAGTTCACCATGATCGAGTTCTATCAGGCCTATGCTGATTACAATGATCTAATGAACTTGACCGAAGATATGCTGCGTACCGTAGCGCAAGACGTATTGGGCACCACCACTATCGTCAATACCACTAAGAATGACGAAGGTGAAGTCATCGACAGTGTAGAATATGACTTTGGCCAGCCATTTACGCGTTTGAGCATGGCCGATGCAATCATCAAGTACAACCCTGACTTTGACGCTCAGGTATTTGCAGACCCTGAAAATCACCTAGAGAAGTTGATTGCCTATGCCAAGCAAGTTCATGTCAAGATCCCTGACAATTGTGTATGGGGAGCGGGCAAGTACATGTGTGAAATCTTTGAAGAAACAGCCGAACACCAGTTGATTCAACCGACTTTCATTACCGAATACCCATGGGAAGTTTCACCATTGGCACGTCGTAACGATGCTAACCCATTCGTTACCGACCGCTTTGAGTTCTTCGTCGGTGGACGTGAGTTAGCCAACGGCTTCTCTGAGCTTAATGATGCTGAAGACCAAGCCGCACGTTTTGCTCGTCAAGTTGAAGAAAAAGATGCCGGTGATGATGAAGCCATGCACTTCGATGATGACTATATTCGTGCACTTGAATATGGTTTGCCACCGACAGCAGGTGAGGGCATCGGTATTGATCGTCTAGTTATGTTGTTTACTGACTCGCCGACGATTAAAGATGTTATTTTGTTCCCGCATATGCGCCCTGAACAAGAGTAACAGCTTAAGTTGTTTAAAAAACGCGGCCTTAGTGCCGCGTTTTTTGTACCTCTTGTGTGCGATATGTCTCAAAAAGTCCCTCGTCCCCTCGCAATTGAGTCCCTGTTTTCTGTATTGTTGTTTATTAAGCTCATGATATATATAGATTTTTAATTTCAGCTTTAATTAAGCTGTGATTTGTCACGCTATTATTTGTAAGTCCTTAGGCTAATATTTAGGCGTAGTCGATGCGCTAAATAAAATTAAAAGGGAGTGTGGCAAATGGAAAACGACGATTTTTTACCAGAAATTCCAGTGGATAAGAAGCGCCAAGCTTATTACCGCGAGTGTATTCGCGAGTTTGAATTACTCGGATATCGCGACCAGTTTCTACGCGAAATTAGCGAGGATTTAGAAGCCGTCGAGAGAATGCAGAGTGATAAGCCAACAAGCGATCAATAGTGCTTATTTTTAGATGTTTAACGCCCCAAAAATGGCCCTTAAGGGTCATTTTTTATGCCTTTTTAGCGGTTGTGGGTAAAGTCTGAGCAGATGGATTGATTTTGCTATAAAAGTGTTTGACATATTTGCTCAGACCTTTATTATACGCCCCACAAAGACGGAGAGGTGGCCGAGTGGCTGAAGGCGCTCCCCTGCTAAGGGAGTATAGGGTTTGTAGCCCTATCGAGGGTTCGAA
>NZ_SGPG01000012.1:0-31981 GCF_004208955.1 Pseudoalteromonas sp. CO325X | reverse complement strand
GTTAGGCTACCTCAGCCCGCTGGAGTATGAACAACAGTTTGCGTAATAACCTGTCTACTTTTGATGGGGAAGACCAAAATATAACGCCCCATTCAGAGGCTTTTAATAGTTGGCTAAAATAACGAACGCAGTGAGGAAAGCCAACTGTTAAAAGTCCCGTCACTGCAATGGCTTGTTAGGTTTTACATCTCGTTCTATTGGTATTTACACCTTTTAGTGTCAGCTGCATGTGTGTTGCCTTATCTAGCGTTTGCAGCCCTTCAATAGGTTCAGTCTGATCTTGGTTCAATATAACCCCTGTCTTAGTTGGGCAAGCAGACCAACTTACAGAGTTAATAAATGAGTATGTTTTATCAGATTCTGGTGTGAATATATATTTTGATGTGCATTCATAGCCATTCACTGGGTGTATTAAGCCGAAAGCTAAAAAAATTGGTTTGTTAGACTTTACTTTTACAGTGGCAGGATTTCCTAATTTTAGTTCTGTAGATACCTTTACGTCACCTACATACCCAAACGAAATGTCTTCACCTTCACCGGTGCATTGTTCGTAAATAATTGCAGTATGAGGGTAAGGTGCGAAACCAAAACCATCTGTTTTTTGCTCTGTTTCTAGGTGTAAATAGGCAATATTGGGTCCTGTTGGCTCAATGTATTCATATGAACCTCCCGAAAAACTAACTCCATTATCAGTACTTGCGCACCCAGTAATAGCAACACAAAAAATGAATAGAATAAAGTTTCTCATAGCGACTCCTTTCTTAACAGTGAAACCTAACAACTTATTAGCGAGACCTTGCAAGGTAGGAGGCTGAGTATATATAGGCACACTAATAAGACTAAAAAATTACCGTAAATTATACAATAAAGTAAACGTCGCCTCGGCACAATGCGAACAAAGTGATACTGCAGTTCAGCGCATTCCCAAGCTACGTAGAGGGATTGAAATTACCGATTACGATAAGGCTGTAACGACTACCTAGGTTAGAGCTATACAAAACCAATCATGTTGACCACTTTAGAGTCTTGGTAGATGGCAAGCTTTGAAAGGAACGTATTAGCTGGAGCTACATTCTTGCTGGCATTAGGATAGCACTGCCAAGGCTAGCTAGAGAACGTCTATTTTTCGCTCATAGCTGCCAGTCAGATAAAGTCTAAACCTGTTCATCTAAACGGTAAGATCAGATATTCGCAACTAAAAATAAAGAGGATCAATGTATTGGTAAGTAAAAGAAGTGATTGGTGGAGCTAGGCGGGATCGAACCGCCGACCTCTTGCATGCCATGCAAGCGCTCTCCCAGCTGAGCTATAGCCCCAAGACACGACGTTATTCTATGTTCTTTTAACTCGGTTGAAAACCCCTAACCTTCCGTTTTTTATGAATTTATCAATAAAAAAACCCGAGCTATTGCTCGGGCCTTTCGGTTGGGAACTGTTTACTTGTTTAAATCAAGCATGAGTTTATTCAGTCGACTAACAAAGCCAGCTGGGTCTTTCAAGCTGCCGCGCTCAGCCAATAGTGCTTGGTCAAGCAGTACTTCTGACCACTGCTTGAACTTATCTTCGTCTTGCTCATCATTTAAATGTTTCACAAGTTGGTGCTCAGGGTTAAGCTCGAACACCGGCTTGGTTTCTGGCGCTTGCTGCCCAACTGATTCCATCAACTTGATCATTTGCGAGCTCATGTCGTTCTCATCGGCAACAACACAGGCTGGCGAGTCCGTTAAGCGGTGAGTGAAGCGCACTTCTTTAACTTTATCGCTAAGCACTTCTTTGATGCGATCTAAAAGTCCTGCTACTTCTTTCTCCGACTCTTCTTGCGCTTTTTTACTTTCTTCGTCGTCCAAGTCACCTAAGTCAAGATCGCCACGAGTAATCGACTGGAACTGCTTTTCCTGGAACTCAGTGAGGTGGCTCATCATCCACTCGTCAACACGATCGCTCAGCAGTAATACTTCGATGCCTTTTTTACGGAAAATCTCCAAATGCGGTGAGTTTTTCGCCGCTTCAAAGCTATCAGCCACAACGTAGTAAATCTTATCTTGGCCTTCATCCATGCGCTCAATGTATTGCTCTAGTGATACATTTTGAGTTGCTTCATCGCTGTGCGTTGAAGCAAAGCGCAGCAGCTTGGCAATGGCTTCTTTGTTAGCCATATCTTCAGCTGGGCCTTCTTTAATCACCCCACCAAACTCATTCCAGAAAGTCTGGTACTGCTCAGGCTTGTTTTTGCCCATGCGGTCAAGCATTTTTAATACCCGCGAGGTACAGCCTTTGCGGATCGCCTGGGTCACTTTATTGTCTTGTAAAATTTCACGAGACACGTTCAATGGTAAATCATTGGAATCAAGCAAACCTTTTACAAAGCGTAAGTAGCCAGGCATAAACTGCTCTGCGTCATCCATGATAAAGACGCGTTGCACATAGAGTTTTAAGCCGTTTTGGCGGTCGCGATTATACAAATCAAACGGTGCACGCTTAGGAATATAAAGCAGGCTAGTGTATTCAGTTTTACCTTCTACTTTATTGTGCGCCCATGTCAGTGGCTCTTCCCAATCGTGGCCTACATGCTTGTAGAATTCTTGGTATTCTTCATCACTGATTTCAGATTTATCACGTGTCCATAAAGCTTCAGCTTTGTTAATAGCTTCCCACTCACCGGGCTTGGCTTCAATTTTCTCACCGTCAGGGCCTTCAGATTCAGGCACTGGCTCGCGATACATTTCCACCGGAATCGAAATATGGTCTGAGTATTTAGTCACGATACCGCGTAGACGGAAGTCATCAAGGAACTCTGTTTCATCATCGCGCAGATGTAAAATAATCTCAGTGCCTCGACTCGGCTTGTCAATATTTGCTAGTGTGTACTCACCCTCGCCTTTTGACTGCCATTCAACAGCCTGGCTTTCGCCGGCCTTACGCGTGCGCACAGTCACTTCGTCGGCAACAATAAAGGCCGAGTAGAAACCCACGCCGAATTGACCAATAAGTTGCGAGTCTTTAGCTTTATCTCCGGTAAGGTTTTGGAAAAACTCAGCAGTACCCGATTTGGCAATCGTGCCCAATGCACTCACCACTTCATCGCGGTTCATGCCTATGCCGTTATCGCTGATGGTGACCGTTTTTTTATCTTTGTCGGCGCTAATACGCACTTTTAAGTCGGCATCGCCTTCATACAAACTGTCATTTTCTAACGCCAAGAAACGCAGCTTGTCTGCCGCATCTGACGCATTAGAAACCAACTCACGTAGGAAAATCTCTTTGTTGGAATACAAAGAGTGGATCATTAAGTTAAGCAGTTGCTTTACTTCGGTTTGAAAGCCGAGCGTTTCTTTTTCTGATGTTGCTGTCATTTCTCTCTCCGTTAGCAAACAATCCCAGCATGTCTGGGAAGCAGATATGCTCTGTATATGGGGTATTGCATCTCGGATTCAAGAGCGTACGCATAAAAAAAACGCCTAACGGCGCTTTTTTGTAAGTAAACAGACTTCTCTAAAAGTCAGCTTTCATATTGCACTTGTTTACGACCGTTGAAGGCATGAGATAATGTCATACCATCGACTAAGTCAAGCTCGCCTCCAACGGGCACGCCATGGGCGATGCGCGACGCACCGACATTGTACTGTTTACACAACTGGGCAATATAATGAGCCGTGGTTTCGCCTTCAACTGTCGGGTTGGTCGCTAATATCACTTCATTGATGCTGCCTTGGGCAAGCTTTTGCTCTAACACGTCTAGGCCAATTTCATTCGGGCCAATACCATCGAGTGGCGAAAGATGACCCATTAATACGAAGTATAAGCCTTGATAGTGCCCTGTTTGTTCAACCGCCAAGACGTCACTAGGTGATTCCACTATACATAACAAGCCCGAATCTTGGCGCTTTATATTGCTACATAACTCGCATATATCTTGCTCAGTAAAGGTGCGACAGCTTTGGCAGTGACCAATGTCTTGCATCGCTTGGTTTAAGGCTTGCCCTAATTGTGCCCCCCCTTCTCGGTCTCGCTCTAATAAATGAAAAGCGATGCGCTGCGCTGATTTCGGGCCAATGCCCGGTAGGCAGCGTAAAGCGTCAACAAGTTGCGTTAATTTTGGAGATAATTGCATAACGGATCCCAAGTACCACAGAGGTCATGAATACACCGGTGGCCTAGCCACAAGCGTTGGCGAGAGCACAAGGCAGACATTGACCTTGGCGCTAAAGCCCCAGTATAAAGCGCTTCAACACTTAGGCTCAAGGGCTTTTAGTAACGCGCCCCTGCTTGCAAGCGATTAGGTGAACCAGATTGGTTCTGTAGCGGCACGTGTATACTAAAACGCACACCACGCGGGCGCAGCGCCTGTACTTCAATAGAGCCATTAAGCACCAGGGTAATGCCTTGGGCAATACGGGTACCCCCAAGCCCTAATGCTCCATTAGCTCGTGCTGTGGTGTAAAAGGGTGACAATATTTGCGCCGCTTGCTCGGCTGATAATTCCGCTGCGTTATCTTCATAGATAAGTTGCGCATATTGACCCCTTTGCTCTAGCTTGAGCACAACTTCTAAATTGTCACCCGGCTCTAACTGAGCATGTTTGCAGCTATTGGCCATTAACTCCAACAGGACCCGCTGTATGGTATTGCTGCCGTGATCCATATGCAGCTGTCCTTGCACATCAAACGAAAGCCGGAAGGGGTAACTTTGGTAAGTGAAGGGCTCGAATAACATTAATGCCATATCATGAATATTAATCGCTTCACCGTCTGGGGTGCTGTAGTCATTAAACATAGTTTGAAACTCACCCACCATTTCACTGGTTTTCAGCAAATTGCGCATCAGCAAGGTGTTGGCATGGTCGATTTTCTGCAAGCCAGAATCTAACGCTTTGGCGGTTAGGGATTTTTTATTCAGTGCTTGATGCAGTGTTTGACTCTGCATCTCTAGCGACCCACTCGCTGTTAGACAATTTCCGAGTGGCGTATTGAGTTCATGTGCCAGCCCTGAGGTCATCAAAAGAATATCTTTGAGCGTGCTTATCTGCTGTTGTCGATGCGTTGCCTCTATCAGCATAAGGTAGGTACTGACCCGTTGTTGTACTTCAGTTTTATTAAAGGGCTTAACAATGTAGTCGACGCCACCGGCGGCAAAGGCATCATCAATATGTTGGCGATCAGAGTATGAACTAATAAAAATGATAGGCACATGGGCGCTGTACTCATCGTGCTTAAGCTGCCGGCAGAGCTCTAACCCATTCATACCGGGCATTTCTATGTCCATCAGAATAAGTGCCGGTAAATGGCGATGAATTTCAACCAACGCGTGCTCAGCAGATGTAGCGTGAGTCAGTGAGTGGTGCTTTTCTTCCAATATGGCTTTAATAATACGAAAATCAAATTCCTGATCTTCGACCACCAATATATCATTCATGACAGCGGCTCCCTCTTCCTTTGTAGTTGAGTGGAGCAGTCCTTTAGAGCCTCTGTGTTTGCTATCTTAAAGAAATAAAAAACCCCGCTATAAAGCGGGGCTAAACACATAAATCTAGATGCAGATTTAGAACGGCATTTTCATGCCTGGGGGTAAGTTCATCCCACCGGTTACTTCAGACATACGTTTTTGACTTTCGTCTGCTACGCGACGCACAGCGTCATTGCACGCGGCTGCAAGCAAGTCTTCAATCATGTCTTTGTCATCTTCCATTAGGCTTTCATCGATTTCCACGCGGCGTACATTGTGGCTACCTAACATGGTCACTTTAACTAAGCCCGCACCGGCTTCACCGGTCACTTCTAAATTGGCAATTTCTTCTTGGGCCTTTTGCATGCGCTCTTGCATTTGCTGCGCTTGCTTCATCATATTGCCCATTCCGCCTTTAAACATAGTGCTCTCTCTCGTTAAAAATCGCTCTGCTGGCAAAGATAAGGCCAACAGCCGTAAATTACAATGCTTGAACCGAGTTTTCGTCCAAGATTGCTGAAAATTGCGTCATCAGCTGCTGCACGTGTTCATCTGCTTTCACCGCAGCAACCGCCTGTTGATAGCGCTGGCCGTCAATACTTTGCTGAATTAAAAACGGTGTTTGTTGCAATTCATCGACAAATTCAATCTGCACGTTCAATGGTTCTTTAAAGTGCTCAGCTAACCCTTGTTGTAAGCGCTCACGTAACGCACTGCTGTCTAGATGACGCTGGCTTTGCTCTACATGCAACGTCAGCTCTGTGCCCTGTTTTTGATAGCGACTATGCAAAGCAAACTGCCTAATACGCCCACCGAGACCCATAGATTCAATAATATGTGCCCAGTCATCCTGTTGGTGCGCAAATTTGACATCACTTACACTGCTTTCAAAGCCTTCAGGTGCGGCGATAGCGACTTGCTCTTGCTGAGACTCTTTACGCGGTGTAGCCGGCGCTTCTAGTTGCTCCACTAGCTCAGGAGCCAATTTTTGCGGATCAGGCTGGTGTTTATCCATTAACCGCTGTGCTGGCGATTGTTGCCGCTGCGCTTTGGTTTTTACTGGCGCAGCGGCATTAGCCGTTTCTTGGCTCGCAGTGCTTACGGCGGTGGCCCGTTTAGTTCGGGCCTCGGCCTTTTTTGCACTATCATCCTCTTGCGCGGGCCTGCTCGCCGTTCCCAATTTACGGTTTTTTAAGATACGCGCAATGGCAGACTGCGCCTCATCTTGCAGTTGGTCTAACTGCTGCGTTGGTGAAGCGGGCGCAGGGCCTGGCTCAGCACCTGCATTGGCGGCTACTTCTGCGCCCTGCTCGCTGGCCATTGCTGTTTGCGCATTCTCTGTGTGGGGTTGATAACCTTGTTCATGCGCCTGCTGCATCACTTGCTCAAACTGCTGCGCGGCCATCGCTTCATGATGCTGATCATCTTGAGAGTCAGCTTCATATTGGGAATTTGCTGCGTTTGTCCCCTGATTATCGCCACCATTTGCAACGGATTGCGCTGGCGCAGGTTCGGTGCCCGTGGCGGGTTCTGCGCGTTGCGGTTCAGAGGCAGAAGTACTTTGCTGCTCCACCGCGCGTGGCTCCTGAGGCTGAGGCTGAGGCTGAGGCTGAGGCTGAGCAGTATTTTCTAGCCCAGCCTTGTTACGCGCTAGCATTGCCCGCAGGTTCGCAGTTTTTTCTTCATTATAACCACGAGACGGCGTCTGTTGAGCCGTCGATGTGGTCGAAGAGGTCGAAGTGCCATACTGTGGTTCAAAAGCGAGCAGGCGTAGCATTAACATCTCAAAACCTACTTGCGCAGAGCTAGCCCATTGTAGGTCCCGCTTACCCGCTAACAACAATTGATAAATCAAGTGGATATGTTGCGTATCAGCAGTATTTGCTACCTCAGTAATATAATCACTGTCACGGTCGTTTAGTAGCGCTGCACTGGGCACTAGCTGAGTTAATTGCACACTGTGTGTAAGGTTCAAAAGGTCATCAAGTACGGCAATATAATTCGGGTTGTGTTGTGCTAAATTGCGAATTTGCTGGATCAGCTCATCGCCATCACCGAGCAATACCGCACTGAGCAATTGCTGGGCATAGCGCACATCCATCAGCCCGAGCATGTCTTTAATGGGCCCCTCGTGCAACTGCCCATTGGTTTGCGCAATAGCTTGATCGGTTAAACTCAGTGCATCTCGCATACTGCCATCGGCAGCCTTAGCCAACACCGCTAAGGCAGGCTGTTCAAAATCGAGTTGCTCTTGGCTGAGCACATGCGCTAACTGAGTACTGATCTGTTGCACCGACAGCGCACTTAAATTGAACTGTAAACAACGAGATAAAATGGTTACAGGCAATTTTTGCGGATCGGTAGTCGCTAGCAGAAACTTAACGTGCTCAGGTGGCTCTTCCAATGTTTTTAACAGCGCATTAAAGCTGTGCTTGGAAAGCATGTGCACTTCATCAATGAGGTAAACCTTGAACTGCCCGCGAGTCGGCGCATATTGCACGTTATCTAGAATCTCTCGGGTGTCTTCAACCTTGGTCCGCGATGCCGCATCGATCTCAATAAGATCAATGTATTTACCGGCTTCAATGTCTAGACAAGTACTACACTGACCACATGGCTGTGCCGAGATACCCTGCTCACAGTTCAGGCTTTTGGCAAAAATACGGGCTATAGTGGTCTTGCCCACACCGCGAGTGCCGGTGAACAAGTAAGCGTGGTGCAAACGCTGCTCGTTTAAGGCATTAACCAATGCTTGTTTGACATGGTCTTGACCCACGAGTTGATGAAAGGTTTGCGGTCGCCACTTACGGGCAAGAACCTGATAGCTCATGTTTAATCGCCTTCAAATTCAACTAATTTGAACACATCGATACCTTGCTCACGCACTCGTTGTTCTCCACCTAGAGCAGGTAGAGAAACCACAAATGCTGCGTCACTGGCGTGGCCGCCTAATTTGGCCACCAGCTTGGCGGTCGCTTCTATGGTGCCGCCGGTAGCGAGTAAGTCGTCAACGAGCAGTACTTTATCGCCGGGTTCGATAGCATCTTTGTGCAATTCAAGAATATCTTCACCATATTCTAACTGGTAGCTTTGTGCAATGACCTCACGCGGCAGCTTGCCCGGCTTACGCACAGGAATAAAAGGAATGCCTAGGACATAAGCCAAAGGGGCACCAAAGATAAAGCCGCGAGACTCTGTGCCAATGATTTTGGTAAAGCCTTGGTCTTTATACTTGCTCACCATGCTATCAATGGTCAGTCTTAGGGCCTTCGGATCGGCCAGCAAGGTGGTCACATCGCGAAATTGGATGCCTGGCTTAGGGTAATCCGGCACTGTGGCAATAGATTGCTTGATGTATTGAAGATCAGCAGCACTCATAGTTATTTCATTTTTTGTTCTGACAAGCGCTGCATTATAGCAAGTTGTGCTCAACAATGAAGCCGCCAATAAAAAAGGCCACCTTGTGTGGTGACCTTTTAAGCAAAGCTCAATTACTTAAAGCGATGCGAACACTTTGTCGGTTTTAGCCGCGCAGATAAAGTCGTTCTTATGCAAGCCTTTAATTGAGTGAGACCACCAAGTCACTGTCACTTTACCCCACTCGGTTAAAAGACCTGGGTGATGCCCTTCGTCTTCTGCCATATCGCCTACCGCATTGGTAAAGGCTAACGCTTGTTTAAAGTTTTTAAACTTAAAGACGCGCTCTAATTGCATGATACCGTCACGAACTTCAGGCACCCAATCTGGGATATCTTTAATTAACTCGGCCAACTCTTCATCTGATACTTTGGGCGCATCGGCACGACACGCTTCACATTTTTGTGCGCTTAATTCAGACATTGCTAATTCCTTAACTTGCTTTTTTCTCTTTAGGGGGAAACTTAGGTTCAAACAAACCAAGCTCTTTGGCCTTGGCTACCATCGACATTAAATCCATTTGCGAGATTTCAAATAAATCATGGATAGAGTTAATGGTGTAGTACACGGGCTGCATGATATCAATGCGATAAGGGGTACGCAGCACATCCAGCACATTTATTGGGTTGATTTCGGGCTCGTCGGTGTATACGTAATTGGTCTCGCCCGGGCTTGATAAAATACCACCGCCATAAATGCGAAGACCGTCTTTAGTTTGCATCAAACCAAACTCAACGGTAAACCAGTATAAACGCGCTAAGTAGACACGGTCTTTTTTGTCTGCTGCATAGCCTAGCTGGCCGTACTTGTGGGTAAATTCAGCGAAGTCCGGGTTCGTGAGCATAGCGCAATGGCCAAAGATCTCGTGGAAAATATCCGGCTCTTGTAAGTAATCGAATTCCTCGCGAGTGCGGATAAACGTGGCGACAGGAAATTGTTTGTTCGCTAATAAACGAAAAAACTCGTCAAAATCAATCAACGCTGGGACCGGCGCTACCTGCCAACCCGTTTCGCGCTCGAGTACTTCATTGAGCTCGCTAAGCTGCGGAATACGATCGGTGGGCAAGTTAATTTTTTTCAGGCCTTCGATATACTCATCGCAAGCGCGCCCTTCAATGCATGCCAACTGGCGCTCGACCAACTCGGCCCAGGTTTGGTTTTCTTCATCGCTCCAATGAATAACGCCATTCTCATCCGGCGTTCGAGAAACGTATTTACTTGATTTAGCCATAACTACCTTACCTTGTCCCATTTGCTTTTGTTTGCACTGCAAACGCACGACGCAAATGACTCTGTGTGTGTTAACCAGATACTAAGGAAAAGTACATCTGTTTGTAATACTTGGTGCTGTTATACGTTCTGGGCAAACCGCTGAAAACGTAAACTTAAAGATACACTTATATATCTTAAAAATTACACCCCTGCTTTTAGTGGGCTGAAAAGCAAAAGGGTGTAAAGTATCTATTACTAAAATTATTAAAGCTTTGCTAACCCTTGGCTTAGATCTGCAATAATCTCATTAACATCTTCTAAACCTATGGAAATGCGGACCAAGCCATCGCTAATTCCTGCGGCTCGACGCTGTTCCGGTTCATAAGTGGAGTGAGTCATTGAAGCCGGATGCTGAATAAGGGTTTCTGTATCCCCTAAACTGACCGCCAACGTGCACAACTGCAAGCTATTAATAAACTGCTCTGTTTGTGCTAAAGACGCTTTAAGTTCAAAAGCAATCACGCCGCCGGCATCTTGCATTTGCGAGCCCATAAGCCGATGTCCTGGATCGTTCTTGAGCCCCGGGAAATAAACGCGCTCAACGCTTTGATGCTGATGTAGAAATTCCGCCACCTGATGAGCACTTTGACAATGGGCCTGCATACGCACCGCTAAGGTTTTCATACCTCGTAATATTAACCAGGCGTCAAATGGGCTCATGGTGGCACCAATATCTTTGAGTACCGTCGACTTAATACACTGAATATGCTCATTACTGCCACACACCAGACCTGCGACGACATCACCATGACCATTGAGGTACTTCGTCGCACTGTGCACGATCAAATCTGCACCAAAGTGCGCGGGTTTTTGCAAAATAGGCGTCAAAAAGGTGTTATCAACAACGCTGATCAACTGGTGACTTTTTGCTACATCGCACAACTGCTGTAAGTCGTAAACATCAATGTTTGGATTAGCAGGTGTCTCTACAAATAACATTTTAGTATTCGGACGCAGCGCTTGCTTAACTGCCTGTATATCGTTGCAATCAACAAAAGTGACTTCGACGCCAAAGCGAGTAAGTAAGTGGCTAAACAGTGCATAAGTGCAGCCATAGACTGTTGTTGATGCTATCAGGTGATCGCCTGCGCTAAGAAAGCTCATGACTGCTGCTGAAACCGCCCCCATACCAGTGGCGCAGGCCGCCGCATCTTCGGTCTGTTCAAGCGCTGCCAGCTTCTGCTCTAGCTCGCGCACTGTGGGGTTGCCGAGACGAGAATAAATATACCCGGCCTCTTCGCCGGCAAAGCGGGCTGCACCTTGCGCTGCGTCGTCAAACACAAAGGTTGAGGTTTGGTATAAAGGGGCCGCTAAAGCGCGATGGGGATCGCGACGCTCACCCTGGGGATGGATACATTGCGTTTTGTCTGAAGGTTGAATATTTTTCATAATGCCACCGTTTTTCTTTCTAACATAGTGGCAGTTCTGGCTATAAAACAAGCAAGCTAGCCGCTTGGATGGCTAGCTTGCTGTATCATCTCGGTGTTTTCGTCAATCTTTGTTGACGTTCTCGGTCGTCTGCTCGTTTTCACGCTTATCTAAGCGCGTCAATCGGGCAGCTAAGCGTTTTGCTGTCGCTCGCAATAAAGATGGCTTGGCTTCCAGCTTCGGTAATGGTCGACACAGCTCCATCGCCTTATAGCCAATGCGTGCAGTCAACACCCCGGCGCTGAGGCCTTGGGCAGCACGAGTCGATAATACACTCAATAACTTGGTGCCAAACGCCGTGGCGGCGAGATCGGCAAGCAACTCGGTCGAACCGACAAAGAGCATTTGCTTAACCAAACTGCGGTAAAGCCGAACACGACTCATGTAGCCCAGTGCCAAGCCATAATTATCCGCAAGGGTATCAACCAGTTTCAGTCCGCGCCACAACACCGCAAGCATATCCACCACTGCTAATGGGCTGACACTGACTAGCACCGCTGATTCAACGGCGTAGCGATTGATAATCTGCTTAGCCTGTTCATCTTGGCGCACCAGCAAGGTGTCGCGATACAACTCCATCACTTCGCGGTCACTTAGGTGCTCGGCAATTTGCCCTTTAAATTGTGCAAAGTCCGCATGGTTTTGAATACGGTTAACGCTCTCTAGCCAAGGCAGCGCTTGGCCGATTTGTTCACTCGCCAACAACCGTTGAGCTTGTTGTTGATGATGGCGATTAACTTTGAGGCGCTTCAAATTGACCAGCTCACGCCATAGCAATCGGCCAATTAACAACACTGCTAGCCCGATAACACTGCTATATAACGCGCCAAGCCATACAGAGGCTTGAAAGCTCGCAACAATACTGAGCACGGTTTCAACGATAATGAGGGTTAACAACAGCCAAGCAAACAACCTTTTCAATAGCGAGCGTTGACCACGCTGGCGCCCCAATTCCTTATCCAGTGTTGACTCCAGCTCGCTTCCCTGGGCCAAGTCGAAATCATCCTCCTCTTGCGGCGCGTCATTACGAGCAACCACTTTAGCGGGCTCCAACTGAGATGCAGATTGCTGCTGCGACTGGCCCTCAAAACGCCGCGCTCCGGCTAAATTAACTGGCTCACTCATGTCAGCTTATCCCCCAATAAAAATTCCAGCGCATGATCCATACGCATATGTCGCAAGCGTCCGTCGCTGTGCGGCCAAGGAGCAAAATCGATATAGTCAAACCCCTGCTGTGGCCATTGCTGTGCAGTCAAACGGTGTCGCGGTGGCTGCGGTGGCAAATAGGTAAGCCACTGCGACTCATGCAGCGGTTTACCATAGACGCAATGCAAATTTTGCCCTTTTTCCACCACTTGCTTGCCCTGTGTTGCGCACACAGCGGCCATCGCCATGGTGTCCACTTCAACCCCAGAAAAGGTCAAGCTATTGGCTTTTTCTTTAACAATATCGTGCAACAGCAGCGCCAAGTCTTGATGGTAATTAGCTCCAACTTGGTCTGCTTTATTGGCGATAAACAGCAGCTTATCAATGTTAGGACTGAACAGTCGGCGAAGCATATTGCTCTTGCCGTAATCAAAAAAAGACAGCAACTCGGTGATTGCCTCGGCTTGCTCATCGAATATGTCCGGACCCAGCTTTAGCGCTCGCAATAAGTCCACAAGCACCACTTGACGGTCAAAATGGCAAAAATAGTCTTTATAAAAAGGCTTAACGACTTGTGCTTTATAGGCTTCAAAGCGTGCCTCAAGCTGCTGATATTGAGTATGTTGCTCACCCTGCTTAGGCGCATGGCAAGGAAAAAAAGACAAAAGCGGCGCGCCCTCTAACTCCCCGGGGATCAACATCCGCCCCGGTTGCAAGTTAGCGGCGTGGGCATGAGCCTTAATATTCACTAAGGCTTGCTTGTACAACTCACTGAGCTCTTTTAAGCGTACTTCATCGACCTCTGCATTGGCGTCAAACTCATGCAGTGCAGTCATAAACTCCTGTGCATGCTCTGATCTCGCGGCCTTGTTGAGCATCGTTAACTGACGTTCACACCAAGTGGGATAATCCATGTTCAACATGGGTAAATCCATTAGCCACTCACCTGGGTAATCAATAAGATCAATAGTTAGTGTGGCGCTATCACCAAATTGTGCTCGTAACCCCTGCTTGGGACGGTAGCGCATGGCGAGGCGCAAAGTATTAATACGTTGCGTTGACTCTGGCCAGGCCGGCGGTTGCTGATTCAACGCAGCCATCGCTTGACGATACGCAAAAGTCGGGATATTTAGCGCTTTTTGTGGCACCGGTTGTGTGGCTATGTGGCGCCCCTCGCGAACAACACGAAAAAAAGGCATGTTTTGTTCGCTCGCTTGCTCTGATAGCTGGTGCACTAAAGCTGTGATAAAGGCTGTTTTTCCACTGCCTGACAATCCTGTAACCGCCAGGGTGATATGGCTATCTAAGGTACGCTTTAAAGTTTTTTTGGCTCTGTCTTTGAGCTTATCAAGGCGTGAGTACGACAAATTAACTCCTTGTTGAAATGCCCTTGCATACAAACACAGGCAACCAGCTAATAACGACTAGCTGGTTGCAATGCGCCTGAGGGCTTTATAGCTTATTAATTTCTCTGTCTACCGTGAAGGTCGGCGAAGTTACATGAGTCTCCATATGCTGAATACGGTTGTCTAACTCACCTAAATACTCCTTCAATTCTTTAAGAGCCTTACGCGGGGGCTCACCCTTTTGCCACACTTTGGCTTTCACCTCACCGACATGGGCGCTTTTACTACTGGGCGCTGTTTGCTCTGCGGCTGGCTTTTTCTCTAATATAAGCCAAGCAGCAATGTAGGCGACGATAAATAATGGCCCCCCGGCCAACAACACGGCGGAGATGAAAATAATGCGTACTAACCACAACTCAAAATTAAAGTAATCGCTGACCCCTGCACATACGCCGCCTAGCTTGCCGCGCTCAGGGTTGCGATATAATTCGCGTTTGCCACTCATACCTTACTCCTCCACTGCGGGGACTCCTGGTCGAGCAAGGTCTCTAAGGTGTTGATGCGCTCTGCCATTTTCTCAGCTTTATTAGCCAGTTCAACCAGTTGACGGTGCTCGTGTTCACTTAACCCTTGGCTTACCTGTTTTTTACTGCGGTAATGTAATATCAGCCACAACGGCGCCACAAAAATCAAAAATATGACAATCGGTGGTAATAACATATCAAAATCAAACATAATCC
The DNA here is from genome assembly GCF_004208955.1 of Pseudoalteromonas sp. CO325X. Lineage (NCBI taxonomy): Bacteria > Pseudomonadati > Pseudomonadota > Gammaproteobacteria > Alteromonadales > Pseudoalteromonadaceae > Pseudoalteromonas > Pseudoalteromonas sp. CO325X. Next base: position 17,190 of record NZ_SGPG01000012.1, on the reverse strand, counting down.
TCTCCTGCCTTGTCGTTATGGTGCGCCATCGTGTGGCTAGGGTCGCGTACGACCCTTCACCTTATACATTATTATTCTGCTTTATCGGTTTTGCCCATTTTTGCTTTCAAGGCTGAGAGTTCATCGTCAATTTTCTCGTCCTTTTCTAGCTGCTCGATTTCATCAGACAGCGACTTCTGACCTAACTCATAAGACTCTACCTGAGCCTCGAGGCCATCAATTTTTGTCTCGTAACGCTCGAACTTATCCAGTGCATCTTGCACCTTGTCACCATCAAGTGTCTTTTTCACATCTAAACGTGATTGCACTGAACGCTGACGAAGAACAATGGCTTTCTGGCGCGCTTTAGCGTCGCTGAGCTTCTCTTGCAAGGTGCTGATCTCTTGTTGCAACTTGTTGATGTGCTCGTCTACATGTTCAAGCTCACGCTCAAGTGACTCTTTCGCTTCGGTACACTTGCTCTTTTCTAATAGTGCAGCGCGTGCTAAATCGTCGCGGTCTTTCGATAAGGCTAGCTCAGCCTTCTCTTGCCACTGCTCAGTTTGCTTGTGCAATGTTTCTAACCGGCGGCTGAGCTCTTTTTTCTCTGCGAGTGTTTTCGCCGATGTCGAGCGCACCTCCACAAGTGTGTCTTCCATCTCTTGGATGATTAAACGCACCATTTTTTCTGGGTCTTCTGCTTTATCTAAAATAGCATTGATATTCGAGTTTACGATATCTGCAAAACGTGAAAAAATTCCCATAATCTTTACCTCGGATGTTGAAGTCTTTGTTGACTACTCTACGTATTATCAAGTTGCTTGCCAACTTTAAAACCACATAAAAAACTTAATTTATTCATTAAGTTACTTTATATTCGCCAAATCACTTTCTTATCTTCAAATAATGAAATACACTAAGCTTTAGCAAAAATAACTAAGAGTTAGTGTAAATGAGCCAGTTCCGCAAAAAAGACGATTTACTGGGCCAATCCGATAGCTTTTTAGAGGTGCTCGATCAGGTCTCCCAGTTGGCCCCCCTTGATAAGCCGGTGTTAGTCATTGGTGAGCGCGGTACAGGTAAAGAGCTTATCGCTGCACGGTTACACTATCTATCTGGGCGTTGGGATCAAACCTATGTCAGTCTTAACTGCGCTGCGCTCAATGAGAACTTGCTTGAAAGTGAGCTATTCGGTCATGAAAGTGGCGCTTTTACAGGCGCCAGTAAACGTCATGAAGGACGTTTTGAGCGCGCCAACGGCGGCACATTATTTTTAGACGAACTCGCAAATACCCCTGCAGCGGTCCAAGAAAAACTGCTTCGGGTAATTGAATATGGCGAGTTTGAACGCGTTGGGGGTCGGGCGCCAATAAAAGTTGATACACGACTTATTTGCGCCACCAATGAAGACTTACCCAGCCTTGCCGATGCCGGCGAGTTTCGACACGACTTGCTGGACCGTCTCGCCTTTGACGTAATTACGCTTCCTCCGCTGCGTGAGCGCCAAGAAGATATTTTGCTGCTAGCCGAGCATTTCGCTATTAACATGGCACGTAACCTGGGGTGGGAGTTATTCAGTGGTTTCACTACCCGAGCCAAGGCAGCTCTGCTGGACTATGGCTGGCCGGGGAATGTCCGTGAGCTGAAAAATGTGATAGAGCGCAGCTTGTATCGTCATGGCAATGAAAGCCTCGCGGTGCATACGATTAATTTAGACCCCTTTGCCAGCCCCTATCGGCCTAAGGCATTGAACACTCGCAAAGCTGCGATGGCCGTCAATGAGCAGCCACTACTCAGTGACTCAGAGCAGCCTCAAGTAGCACCCGCAGAGCCGGTGAAAAACAATCAACGAATGGACTTCCCGTGCGATTTAAAACAACTCTCCAGCGACTACGAAACGGAACTGTTGCGCCAAGCGCTGGAATTTAGCCAATTTAATCAAAAGAAAACTGCACAATTGCTTGGTTTAACGTATCATCAGCTAAGAGGATATTTGAAAAAATACAACTTACTTGATTCGCAGCAAAAACAAGAGGCTTAGCCTGTGTACACACGGTTGTTAGGCATTGCCATGGTGCTCTTAATGGGGTGCCAAGACGAAGACACGCAGTATGCACCGATGGAAGGCATGGTTTATTGTGCTGAGGCCAACCCTGTCTCTTTCAATCCGCAAGTAACGACCACCGGTTCAACTATCGACCTGATCGCTAAACAGTTGTACAACCGCTTACTACGTATTGATCCCATCACCGGTGAATTTATCCCCGAGTTGGCGACCAGTTGGGAAATTAGCGATGATGGCACGGAAGTGACGTTTAACCTGCGCGAAGATGTAAAATTCCATACCACCCGCTATTTTACTCCCAGCCGTAATTTTAACGCCGATGATGTGGTATTTACCTTTAGTCGCTTATTCGACGTATACAACCCCTATCACTTTGTTGGTGAAGCCAGTTACCCATATTTTCAGAGTGTCGGTCTTGATCAGCTTATTCGCAACATTCGCAAAGACTCACCATACCAAGTTACATTTGAGTTGTTTAACCCCGAAAGCAGCTTTTTAGCGAATCTGGCTACAGACTTCGCGGTGATCACCTCGCAAGAGTATGCAATGACTCTGATGGCCAACGAGCAGATGGATTTGTTTGACCAGCTACCTATCGGCACAGGCCCGTTTGTTTATCGTGAATACCAACGCGACCGACTGATCCGCTACTATTCACACCCCGAATACTGGGAACACCAAGTAAACCTCGATCAGTTGGTATTTGATATTACTCCTAATGGCACAACACGCATTGCCAAGCTTTTAACCAAAGAATGCGATGTCACCCCACACCCAAGTGCGACTCAATCAAGCGTTTTGCGCCAACGCGACGATATTGAATTGGAACAACAAGATAACCTTAACGTCGGCTATTGGGCCTTTAATACTGAACGTGTGCCTTTTAATAATCCACAAGTACGCCGGGCATTAGCCCATGCCATTAATGTCGACAAAATTATGCAGGCGGTCTATTACGGCCAAGGCGTGAAAGCGGCTTCAATGTTACCGCCCATTAGTTGGGCTTATCAGCAGCAATCTAATTTGCCCCAATACGACCCAGAAAAGGCTCGAGAGATGCTCAGTGCCGCTGGCTATGAAAATGGCTTTGATATGACCATTTGGGCCATGCCGGTAAGCCGTATTTATAACCCTAATGCGCGCAAAATGGCAGAGCTGATGCAAAGTGACCTGCGTGCGATTGGTGTTAACGTGCGTATTGTCGAGTATGAGTGGAATACCTTTTTACAGCGCGTAGGTGAGCACCGTCATGATAGTGTGTTGTTGGGATGGGCCGCAGACACCCCCGACCCAGACAATTTCTTTAGCCCACTACTGAGTTGTGCCGCCACTTACAGCGGTAAGAACCCAGCCAATTGGTGCAATCCCGAATTTGATATGCTCCTGACGCAAGCGTTAGACACCACAGAGCAAGCGCAGCGACAACAGTTTTACCACCAAGCACAACAGATGATAGCGAAACAACTGCCTCTTTTCCCTCTGGCTCACGGTAAGCGCTCGCAAGCTCGTGACAGCCAAGTAAAAGGGATCAATCTCAGCCCCTTTGGCGGCATATCCTTAGCCCACGCGAGTAAAAAGCCATGATGTTAGAGTTCGCCTTACGCCGGGTTTCGTTGCTGGTTTTTATGCTTTTTACGCTGAGTGTGTTTACCTTCTCATTGGGCTACCTGTTCCCCGGTGACCCGCTAACGAATTTTAGTGGTATTGAAACTGCAGGCTTTTCGCAAACGGCGCAATTACAGCAGCAATACCATATGGATGATGGCTATGTAACGCAGTACTTTGCGTTTTTAGGACGCATTATGCAAGGCGACTGGGGATTGTCTTTTGCTTCCGGCGATGGTGTTTTTGGCCATGTGCTAGATTTAGCTCCTGCGACCTTTGAACTCGCTATTTATGCGCTGTTTGTGTCCGTGTTGGCGGGAGTTCCAGCGGGAGTCATCGCCGCTCTATCACACGGACGTTGGGGTGATAAGCTCATTAGTGGCTTTACATTAGTCGGTTACTCTGTGCCTATTTTTTGGTTAGCACTGCTGCTTATTATGGTATTTTGCTTACAACTGGGGCTATTCCCTATGTCTGGGCGTATCAGTTTGCTTTACGAAATCCCCGCATACAGTAATTTTATTTTGCTAGATATTATGGTTGCGGGCTTTCCCTATGGCGGCCTTGCCTTTGCCGATGCACTGCATCATCTGGCATTGCCAACACTGGTGCTGGCGACCTACCCAACCACGGTTTTAATCCGCTTTACCCGCGACTCAATGCTCAACGTGCTTGACCAAAACTATATTAAAACGGCCCGGGCGAAGGGGTTGAGTCGCCGCCAACTTATTTTTCACCATGCGCTTCGCAATGCGTTGTTGCCGGTGATAAAACAAATCGGCCTGCAATTTAGTGCGTTGATCACGTTAGCCATGATCACTGAAGTTATTTTTTCATGGCCTGGCATTGGTCGCTGGTTAATAGACAGCATTTACCAACGTGACTTCCCAGCAATTCAAGGTGGCTTATTGGCAATTTCGGTATTCATTATTTTCGCCACCATTATCACCGAGTTGCTCTACACCCTGCTCGACCCGATTTCACGGAATCAAGCGCATGGCAAAGTTTAAATTATTTACCGAACAGTCTAACGTGTCGCCGCTGTCGCGGTTATGGCGCAAGTTTAAATCTAACCATGTGTCTTTGGTTGGTTTATGGCTTTTTATTGCGCTGACGGTACTGGCTACTACCGCGCCGTTACTGGCGCCTTACGGCATCAACGAGCAACATGCGGATGCGCTGTTGATTCCTCCCTCATGGCATGAGGATGGCGATGTACGCTTTATTTTAGGTACCGACGATTTGGGCCGTGATGTGCTTTCACGCCTTATGAATGGAGCGACCTATACCTTCGGCTTATCAATTATTGCAGCGCTAATGACCACCTTGGTGGGCGTATTGGTCGGCACCTTCGCCGGTATGAGCCATGGCCTGCGCGCGAGCTTTCTGAACCACCTGTTAGACATCACCTTATCTATCCCTTCGTTGCTACTGGCGATTATCATCATTGCCATACTCGGACCGGGTTTGATGAACACCGTGTGGGCGATTATCTTTGCGCTGTTGCCACAGTTTATCCATTCGGTGCGTAACTTAGTGGTCGAAGAGCTTAATAAAGATTACATCAGCGCATTTCGTCTTGATGGAGCAAGTCGCTGGCAAATCTTAGTGCGGGGCATCTTCCCCAATATTTACGAACGTATTGTGGTTATTTTTACCATGGCGCTGTCATTAGCCATTTTGGACATTGCAGCCTTAGGCTTTTTGAAGCTTGGCGCGCAACCTCCTACAGCTGAGTGGGGAGCTATATTGGCGGAAAATCTAGGCCTAATTTACCTCGCACCATGGACCGTCGCCTTGCCGGGGATCCTTTTGTTTTTAGCGGTACTGTCCACCAATCTTGTTGGTGACGGTTTGCGTAATGTACTCAAAGAGCGGCGGGCGGACTGATGCAATTGCTCGATATTCGAAATCTGACCATAGAATTGACGACCTCAGATTCGGTGATTCGCGTGGTAGATAAAGTAAACTTCAGCCTAAAAGAAGGCGAAGTACATGCCCTTATTGGCGAGTCGGGGTCTGGCAAAAGCCTCATTGCCAAGGCCTTAGTGGGTGCGTTAAACAAACGCTGGCGGGTCACAGCCGACCGCATGCACTGGCGCGGCGTTGACTTAATGCGGCTCTCGGATGAAAAGCGACGTAAGTTGGTAAGCCAAGACTTAGCGATGATTTATCAGGAGCCGAGTCGTTGCCTCGATCCCACAGCGAAGATCAGTGACCAAATTGAAGAAAGTATTCCGGCGCGCAACTATACCGGTAATTTATGGCAACGACGCAGAGCCAAGCGCCAGCGTGTCAGGGCACTGTTGCACAAGGTGGGCATCAAAGAACACTCCAAAGTCTTGACCAGTTACCCACATGAGTTGTCAGAAGGCGTGTGTCAAAAGGTGATGATCGCGATGGCCATCGCCCGCTCCCCTAAGCTACTTATTGCCGACGAACCGACTACAGCATTGGAGAGCACCACACGAGCACAAGTATTTCGACTACTGAAAAGTTTAAATCAGCTTAAAAATATGTCGATTCTGATGATCTCTCATGAACTCGAAGAATTGACTGACTGGACACATGGTATGCACGTGCTGTATTGCGGGCAAATGGTGGAGGCCGGACCGACCAAAAGAGTGTTTGCTCAACCGCGCCACCCTTACACTAAAGCGCTGTTACAGAGCTTGCCCGACTATGATGTTGCACTTGGCCATAAAGAGCCGCTGTTCGCCCTTAAGGGCACCATTCCCACCTTGCAGCACCTGCCTATAGGGTGTCGGCTTGGGCCACGCTGCCCGAACGCACAGAAAGCTTGTGTTGTCACTCCTAAGTTAGACAAAGAGCAAGGTCATAGTTATGCCTGTCACTTCCCTTTACATAAACAGGAGCAAAGCTGATGCAACCCTTATTGAAAGTACAAGGTTTGGGCAAGCAACTGGCTGTGAGGGCGGGTTTACTGAGCCATAAGAAAGTCAGTTTACTCAAAGATATCTCATTTTGTATTGGTCGCGGCGAAACACTGGCAGTTATTGGCGAGACGGGTGCAGGAAAAAGTACACTCGCAAAGGTGTTGGCCGGCGCCGATGAGGCCAGTAGCGGCCAGATCATTCTAGAAAGTGATTTAGTGCATGACGGGACTAGTCGCCATGGCGACTGTCGGCACATTCGGTTGATTTTCCAAGATCCAACCACGTCACTCAATCCTGCGCTCACTATCGGCGAGATTTTAGATGACTGTTTACGCTTAAATACCGAGCTTAGCAGCGAACAAAGGCTGGAAAAAATAAAGCAAACATTAGCGAAGGTGGGGCTGCTTGTTGAGCACCGTTTATACTATCCGCATATGTTCTCTGGCGGGCAATTACAGCGCGTTGCACTGGCACGCGCACTGATCCTGGACCCTAAAGTCTTAGTATTGGATGAGGCGCTTTCCTCCCTTGACCCCTCAGTGCGCGCACAGACGGTGAATTTGCTGTTAGAGTTACAACGAGAGACAGGGCTAAGTTACGTGTTGATCACCCACCATTTGAGCCTGGTAAAGCACATGAGTGATCAGGTGCTAGTACTGGATCACGGGGAAGTGGTGGAGTATGGGAAAACCGGTGAAATTTTCGGTAATCCCCAATCCAAAACCTGCCAGCGTTTACTGACTTGTTAATGGCAATCAGACGTGTGATTTGCGCTTTTTACTCAGCGGGAAAAGGCGCAGCCAAAAAGCCGCTTCAAACATAAAGCCAAGCACCACAAAAGCGAAAAGCCCAGTGCTATTCCCTGCGCTGTATGACGCTATCGCTGCAACAATAAGCGCCATAGCAATTAAAAATCGATATACACCTTTCATACTTCCTCACACTCCTTATTGGGGGTAGGTTTCACTGTACTACATTGCGAAGTGTAATTCATGTTCTGACGTCAGCATTGTTATTAGGCGCTGCGCAGAGACAAAAAAGGCGCCGAATAGGCGCCTTTTGCATTCATGTTACTTTATTCTGATTGCCCCTGCTGGCGCATGCGAACCACTTCGGCCTGAGCCTCAAGCGCTTCAATAAAGCTTTGATAGTTTTTGTTTGCCATTTGCATGGTGAGGTTTTGCTTCACTTGCGCATTCACTTCAGTTCCACTCGGAGTGTTAACTGACTTCAACGCAACCAGGGCTATGTTGCCATTGTTAAGCTCAACCATATCCACGACAGGCTCATCTTGTGGGTGTGCCAGCTTAAATACCTGCTCTACCAGAGCGGGTGCCACACTGAAGCTACGACGATTAAGGGCGTCCTCGCTTTGCATTTCAACACCTGCTTGCTGAGCAATGGCGTTAAGGCTGGTGCCGCTTTGTAATTGTGCAAACAGCTCTTCACCCTGCTCTTTCGCTTTGGCGGTGGCCTTTTCAGCTATCAGCGTTTGTTTAATTTGTTCGCTCACCTCAGCCAAAGGCTTAGTTGCCGCAGGTTTATGATCAGCAATACGTACCACAATCACGTGCTCATTACCTAAATCCAACACTTCTGAGTTAACTCTATCTTCTAGTAGCTCTGGTGAGAAGATGGCTGCTTGCACGTTAGCCTCATTCAACGGGGCACTTAGCTGTCCACGGGCTAACCAAGGTGTGGTTTGCACTTGCGCTCCTACCGCAGAAGCAGCGTCTTCTAGCGTATCAGCCACCTCAAATGAAAGCTCTGCCAACTCTGTTTGCTGTTCATAGAATAGGTCAGCTTTTTCAACTTTAGCCAGCTCAGTGCGAATGTCTTCTTTTACCTCAGCAAGAGGCTTGGTTTCACCTGGCTGCAGGTCTGTGAGCTTAATAATGTGATAACCGAACTCAGACTCAACGACTTGTGAAAGTTCGCCCACGTTTTGCAAAGCAAACGCTGCTTTTTCAAAATCAGGATCCAGCATATCACGCTCAATCCAATCTAGGTCACCGCCCATTTCCGCGCTGACTATATCGTCTGACTCTTCACTAGCCAGCTCGGCGAAATCAGCGCCGTTGTTAAGCTGTGTGAGTAGGTCATTGGCTTTTTGTTCAGCACTGTCCTGATCATCACCATATTCGACCAAAATATGAGCAACACGGCGCTTTTCAGGCTCTGAATAGTAGGCTTTGTTTTGCTGATAGTAGTCGTTGATTTGCTCGTCTGTGATTGGCTCCGCCAACTCTAAATCATCGGCACTTAGCTCAACATAAGACACTTTCACCTGCTCTGGCGAAAGGAACTGCGCTTGATTTAGGTCGTAGTATTCTTGAACCTCTTCGTCGCTCACTTCTACTTGGGCTTTGTAGGCGTTGTTATCGAGCACCACATAATCAATAGCACGTTGTTGCTGTTGCAAACCCACGGCTTGGCTTAACTCATTACTTAGCGTGAAATCTGTGCCAGCAAGTGCCGAAACAAGTTGTGAGCGCGTCATTTCTTCACGCAGGTACTCACGGAAGCCATCTGCTTGATAACCCATTTGGCGGATCACTTGCAGATAACGGTCATTACTGAACTGACCACCAAACTGGAAAGCAGGGAGTTCTAGAATCGTTTGTTTAACTTGTTCATCGCTAACGCGAAGCCCCATTTCTGCCGCTAACTGTGTTTGTAGTTCTTGCTGTACTAAGCGGTCAGTGACGGATTGACGCACTTGCGCCATATAGCTTGGATCGTTAGCAAGTTGTGCGAAGTATTCGCCGAACTGCTGCTCTAAGCGGGCACGCTCGTTTTCATAGGCACGAGCAAATTCGCGCTGAGTGATCTTAACTCCATTTACCTCAGCCACGGATTGTTCGGTTGATTGGCCTAAATAGCCACCGATCCCTGCTAAAGCAAAAGATAAAATCACCAGCCCTAGAATAATTTTGGCCGCTAAGCCTTGCGAGCCTTCTCTGATTTTTTCTAGCATTTATTTTATCTCTATTTCATTTAACCGCTAAACAACGAACTCAGACTCTATTGTCCCTCAATTTCGAGGCGGTGGGTATAAAAAAAGCGTATCTTAACAGATACGCTTTTTCACTTGAAGCAATCTAGCACAGTTGCGCTAATTGCAGCTCAAGTTTCGCAAATTAGTTAACTGCGTCTTTAAGCGCTTTACCTGCTTTAAACGAAGGAATGTTTGCAGCAGCAATTTGAATTTCTTCACCAGTTTGCGGGTTACGGCCAGTGCGCGCTGCGCGCTCACGTACAGAAAAAGTACCGAAACCAACTAGGGCAACGGAATCGCCGTCTTTAAGTGCAGTTGATACTGACTCAATGAATGAATCCAACGCACGACCTGCAGCCGCTTTAGAAATGTCAGCATCAGCTGCGATTTGATCGATTAATTGAGACTTATTCACAATATCATCCCCTTACATTGTTATTATCCAGAGCGACTAACCTTGTGCAGTTTTACACAAAACGGCCTCATCACTTTGCTATGTAATTTAGAAAAACAAAGGTCGTTTTTCTAACACCTAGATCTGCTTGAAACCTAGGCCGGACAAGGCCTAGGCTCAAAATCTAGTGCTTAACTTATCACACAGGTGTGATTTGAAAAGCCCTTTGCGGCAATTTTTTGTGATTTTTACTCACTTTTTGCACGATCTGTTGAAAAACGCTCCACAGGCTGCGCCAATGCGTGATCTAACACCTCGTCAATCCACTGAACTGGGTGAATTTCGAGGCCTTCACGGACGTTTTCCGGTATCTCTTTTAGGTCCCGCTCATTCTTCTTGGGAATGACCACTGTTTTAATACCGCCACGGTGTGCCGCTAACAGTTTTTCTTTAAGACCACCGATAGGCAACACTTCACCGCGTAAGGTTATTTCACCGGTCATCGCCACATCCGAGCGCACAGGGTTACCCGTTAAGCTTGATACTAAAGCAGTCACCATTGCGATACCCGCGCTGGGACCGTCTTTTGGTGTAGCGCCTTCAGGCACGTGCACATGAATATCACGCTTTTCGTGGAAATCGTCGTTAATACGCAGTTTTTCAGTGCGATCGCGTACCACGGTCATCGCAGCCTGAATCGACTCTTTCATGACGTCGCCCAAAGAGCCGGTGTAGCTTAATTTACCTTTACCTGGTACCGCAGACGATTCAATAGTTAGCAGGTCTCCGCCCACTTCAGTCCACGCCAGACCAGTGACCTGACCGATGCGGTCATCACCTTCCACTTTACCGTAATCGTAACGTTGCACACCTAGGTATTCTTCTAGGTTTTCATCATTGATGGTAATGTGTTTAAGACCTTTATCGAGCAAAATATTTTTCACCGCTTTACGACATAACTTGGAGATCTCGCGTTCCAAGTTACGAACCCCGGCTTCACGGGTGTAATAACGGATAATGCCAATAATGGCGCTGTCTTCGATGGTCACTTCTTTTTCTTTCAAGCCATTGCGCTTAATTTGCTTAGGGATTAAGTGCTGCTTGGAGATATTGAGTTTCTCGTCTTCGGTGTAGCCGGATAAACGGATCACTTCCATACGGTCCAACAATGGGCCTGGTATGTTGAAGCTGTTAGAAGTGGCAACAAACATCACATCGGATAGGTCATAGTCAACTTCTAGATAGTGATCAGCAAAGGTGCTGTTTTGCTCTGGGTCCAATACCTCCAGTAAAGCAGATGCAGGATCGCCACGCATATCCGATGACATCTTGTCGATTTCATCCAATAAAAACAGCGGGTTACGAACCCCTACTTTGGTCATATTCTGGATTAACTTACCTGGCATAGAGCCGATGTAAGTACGGCGGTGACCGCGAATTTCGGCTTCATCACGTACGCCGCCCAATGCCATACGCACGTATTTGCGACCCGTTGCTCGAGCAATACTTTGCCCTAGTGACGTTTTGCCCACGCCTGGCGGGCCTACAAGACATAAAATGGGGCCTTTAAGCTTATTGGTACGGTGCTGCACCGCCAAATATTCAATGATGCGGTCTTTTACTTTTTCGAGACCATAGTGGTCGGCATCAAGAATCTTTTGTGCCCCTGCCAGGTCTTTTTTCACTTTTGATTTTTTCTTCCACGGCACATTAACCATGGTATCTATATAAGAGCGCACCACCGTTGCTTCGGCCGACATCGGCGACATCATTTTCAGTTTTTTCAGCTCCGCCATCGCCTTTTCTTCGGCTTCGGCTGGCATCCCCGACTCTGTTATCTTCTTTTGTAAACCTTCAAACTCGTCAGGCACATCATCCAATTCACCTAACTCTTTTTGAATGGCTTTCATTTGCTCGTTGAGATAGTACTCGCGCTGTGACTTTTCCATTTGCTTTTTAACGCGGGCACGAATTTTTTTCTCTACTTGCAGGAGGTCTATTTCGCCCTCCATCATCGCCATAAGGTATTCAAGGCGCTCGGTGACGTCACTGATTTCCAGCACTTTCTGCTTTTCGGGCACCTTGATAGGCATATGCGCAGCCATGGTATCGGCTAAGCGTGCGGGCTCATCAATACCCGACACCGAGGTGAGTACCTCTGGTGGAATTTTTTTGTTGAGCTTAACGTAACCTTCAAATTGGCTTATCGCACTGCGGATGAAAATATCCTGCTCTCGCTCATCAATATCAGTCGAAGGAATATACTCAACTTCGGCTGCGAAGTACTCTTCTTCTTGCGTATAATGGGTAATAGCGGCGCGTTGCGTGCCCTCAACCAGCACCTTGACGGTGCCATCGGGTAGCTTGAGTAGCTGCAGCACACTCGCGACTGTCCCTACGGTATATATTTCATCCGTTTGTGGGTCATCGACAGAAGCGTCTTTTTGTGCCACTAAGAAAATTTGTTTGTCTGTATCCATCGCTGCTTCAAGGCAGCGAATCGACTTTTCCCGACCGACGAACAAAGGGATCACCATGTGGGGATACACCACCACATCCCTTAGCGCCAATACTGGAATGTCTACGCGATCCGTTCTTTCAAGCGTCATGCTAACTCTCTTCGGACTTCTTAAAATTTAAAGATTACCCAAGTATATGGGGATCAAGGGGGGAAAGTTCAAACAAATTTATAAAAAAAGGAGCTTAGTGCTCCTTTTTTAATTAAACTGCTTGTTTTTTACTCTGACGCGGCCTTGTCTTGGCTGCTGTTTTCGTAAATCAAGATAGGGTCTGACTCACCCTTAATCACTGTCTCGTCTATTACCACCTTGCATACTCCTTCCATCGAAGGCAGCTCATACATGGTTTCCAGCAATACGCCTTCAACAATCGAGCGTAAGCCACGAGCACCGGTTTTACGTTCCATCGCTTTGTGAGCAATCGCACGTAGAGCATCCTCTCGGAATTCAAGCTCGACATCTTCCATTTGGAATAATGAAGAGAATTGCTTAGTTAATGCGTTTTTAGGTTCGTTTAAAATCTGAATCAGTGCATCTTCGTCCAACTCAGTGAGTGTTGCAACCACAGGCAAACGACCAATGAACTCTGGAATAAGACCGTATTTAACTAGATCTTCTGGTTCCACGTCTTTAAACGTTTCACTGATGCTACGCTCACCATCGGCAGACTTAACGTGTGCGCCAAAACCAATACCGGTATTCTTAGCACTGCGTTGCTCAATAACCTTGTCTAATCCGGCGAAAGCACCGCCACAGATAAACAATATCTTCGAGGTGTCTACCTGTAAGAACTCTTGCTGAGGATGCTTACGACCACCTTGTGGTGGCACCGAGGCAACAGTACCTTCAATCAGCTTAAGCAGCGCCTGTTGCACCCCTTCCCCTGACACATCACGAGTGATGGATGGGTTATCTGATTTACGAGAAATTTTATCAATTTCATCGATGTAAACGATGCCGCGCTGAGCCTTCTCGACGTCGTAATCACACTTTTGCAGTAGTTTCTGAATGATATTCTCGACATCTTCACCGACGTAACCCGCTTCGGTTAACGTCGTGGCATCCGCCATGGTGAATGGTACATCCAATAGGCGTGCCATCGTTTCTGCGAGTAAGGTTTTACCACTGCCCGTTGGGCCAATCAGCAAAATATTACTTTTACCGAGTTCAATACCTTCGGTGGTACCCGCATTGCGAAGACGTTTGTAGTGGTTATATACCGCTACTGACAATACCTTTTTCGCGTGCTCTTGGCCGATCACATAGTCATCTAGGTGGCTGCGGATCTCTTTTGGAACGGGCAGCTTATCGGACGCGTTGGTTTTTGGCGCGATATCTTTAATTTCTTCCCTGATGATGTCGTTACACAGCTCGACACATTCATCACAAATATAAACAGATGGACCTGCAATTAGCTTGCGTACTTCGTGCTGCGATTTACCACAAAACGAGCAGTACAGCAGCTTGCTAGTCTTTTCGCCGTCTGTTGGTTTATCGGACATTCAGCTACCTCATTCTTTGCGCTACTATTTTTATTCATAGTAGCAAATGTACTTCTTAACAAATATACCAAACTTTACTTATCAATGCGCAGCTGTTTGGCAAATGCGCTCGCGCTTATTTATCGTTACGGCGATCAAAGACCGAATCGATCAGCCCGTACTCAACAGCAGCATCAGCAGTCATGAAGTTATCACGGTCAGTATCACGAGCGATAACATCGAGCGGCTGGCCGGTGTGCTCAGCTAGCAAGCGGTTTAGTTTGTCTTTGATATATAAAATTTCTTTGGCGTGAATCTCAATATCAGACGCCTGGCCTTGGAACCCACCTAATGGTTGGTGAATCATCACACGTGAGTTAGGCAGACAGTGACGCTTACCTTTGGCACCACCAGATAATAAAAACGCGCCCATGCTTGCGGCTTGACCGACGCACAAGGTGCTTACATCTGGCTTGATAAAGTTCATGGTGTCGTAAATAGACATACCAGCGCTTACAGAGCCACCTGGTGAATTAATATAAAGGTGAATGTCTTTGTCTGGGTTTTCTGATTCAAGGAACAATAGCTGAGCCACAATCAAGTTGGCCATTTGGTCTTCTACTGGGCCAGTTAAGAAAATGATTCGCTCTTTTAGAAGGCGCGAGTAAATATCGAAAGAGCGCTCACCTTTAGCAGTTTGCTCAACTACCATTGGCACTAACGCGTTTAGGGGATCTGTCATACCATTATTCATTATTACTTGATTCCTTAGTGACCGACACAAACTAAAATGGCTCGGTGCTTTGTAAACAAAGCATACGAGCCATTTAAACGTTGCTTTTAGCTTAAGTCAACGACTTATTGAGCTGCCTGCGGGTTCATGATGTCGTCAAACGCAGTTTCAACATCAGTTACTTTCGCGTTGGCTAGTAAAGCATCAATTGCTTGCTCTTCCATCGCTACGTTACGCATTTGCTGCATAAGCTGATCATTTGATTTGTAGTATTCAACTACTTCACTTGGGTCTTCGTATGCAGACGCCATCGTGTTGATAAGCTCTTCTACTTTTGCGTCATCGGCTTCGATTTCGTTCGCTTTGATTACTTCACCAAGCAGTAGGCCGGTTTTAACACGCTTAATTGCTTGCTCTTGGAATAATTCAGCAGGAAGCTCAGGCATGTTGTTGGCATCGCCACCAAAACGCTGTGCAGCTTGCTTGCGAAGCGCGTCGATTTCTTGCTCAACAAGTGCTTTTGGAACGTCCACTTCGTTTTGCTCAAGTAGGCCTTCAATCGCCTGCTCTTTAACCTTAGCTTTAACCGCTTGGTCAAGCTCACGGCTCATGTTTTTCTTCACTTCTTCTTTAAGTGCGTCAACACCGCCTTCGGTAATACCGAACAGCTTAGCAAACTCGTCGTTTAGCTCTGGAAGCTCTTGAACTTCAACTTTCTTCACAGTAATAGTGAACTGCGCTGCTTTACCTTTAAGGTTCTCAGCGTGGTACTCTTCAGGGAAAGTTACGTCAGCAACAACTTCTTCACCGGCTTTCTTACCAACGATGTTGTCTTCAAAACCTGGGATCATACGACCCTGGCCAAGCTCTAGTGGGAAGTCTTCAGCTTTACCACCTTCGAACTCTTCGCCATCAATAGTGCCAACGAAGTCGATTGTTACACGGTCATTTTCACCGGCTTTGTCATCAGACTCTTTCCAAGAAGCGTGCTGCTTACGAAGTGTCTCTAGCATGTTTTCTAGATCTTCGTCTTTTACTTCAACAGCTGGCTTTTCTACTGCGATTTTGTCTAAACCTTGAAGTTCAACTTCAGGATAAACTTCGAAAGTCGCTTCGAATTCTAGGTCTTTACCTGTCTCAAGCGTTTTTGGTGCAAATGAAGGTGCACCCGCTGGGTTAATTTTCTCAGAAACGATCGCTTCAATGTAGTTGCGCTGCATTAATTCGCCAGCAACTTCTTGAAGTACAGCAGTGCCGTAACGCTTTTTAATGATAGAAACTGGTACTTTGCCCGGACGGAAACCGTCGATACGTTGAGTTTTAGACAGTTGTTGTAGGCGTTTTTTTACTTCGGTCTCAACGTTCTCTGAAGGAACAGTGATAGTCAGACGGCGCTCAAGGCCTTGAGTCGTCTCAACAGAAACTTGCATGATTTACCTCAATCTTCAAATGTGGCGACTTTGCGCCTTCCTTACATACATGGCGATCAATTAGTTGCTACACCACATTAAGTGCACATTATGCACCTCGGCGATAGCCAGCGATCCCTATGCTTGCACTGCCCTATGGGCACTTACGTTAAACAATAGACGCGGCATTATAACCTAATATTTATAAGAGTCGAGAGCGAGCACCAATAAATTGGGCGTATGGCGCATTGCTGATTACTTTTACAGCAATAAATTGAGGGGATTTGCTAACAATGAATTCTAAGCAACAGCTACGTTGGACTCGCGTCAAAAAGTAATTACCGCTTGGCGTTAAAGTATCGCTAATGGTGCTGTGTTCAACATGCCACTCTATGAGTCTGTACAAAAAGCTGTCTTTAAAAATAAGCTCGGCTAAGAATCTTGGATTAACTGATGTCGGCGAGTAAGAGCGTAGCGATAAACGCAACAATGCTTGTCATATCTGGCGCAAAACGTTGATGACTGATAAGAGAAAGATGGTGTGGTGTATGTTAGAGAGTTTGAGTCTGCAACTGAATGGGCTGTACCCAAACCAAGATGTATATTTCTTAATTTATTCAAAAGTGGTCGACGATGCAGGATTTGAACCTGCGACTGCATGTATTCATACCCAAACCAAGGTGTGTATTTCTGAATTTATTAGAAGTGGTCGGCGATGCAGGATTTGAACCTGCGACTGCATGTGTTCATACCCAAACCAAGATGTGTATTTCTGAATTTATTTAGAAGTGCTCGGCGATGCAGGATTTGAACCTGCGACTGCATGTGTTCATACCCAAACCAAGATGTGTTTTTCTGAATTTATTAGAAATGGTCGGCGATGCAGGATTTGAACCTGCGACTGCATGTGTTCATACCCAAACCAAGATGTGTATTTCTGAATATATTTAGAAGTGGTCGGCGATGCAGGATTTGAACCTGCGACTGCATGTGTTCATACCCAAACCAAGATGTGTTTTTCTGAATTTATTAGAAATGGTCGGCGATGCAGGATTTGAACCTGCGACCCCTTGGACCCAAACCAAGTGCGCTACCAAACTGCGCTAATCG
>NZ_SGPG01000030.1:0-34692 GCF_004208955.1 Pseudoalteromonas sp. CO325X | reverse complement strand
TGGCGGAGTGGACGGGACTCGAACCCGCGACCCCCGGCGTGACAGGCCGGTATTCTAACCAACTGAACTACCACTCCGCGATATCCAAACTGCCAGAAGCTCTGCCCTGACAGCGGCGTGAATGATACGAATCACCCCTTGGTGAGTCAATAGTTTTTTTGAATTTTTAGGGCTTTTTTAGTCATCTGACATCGAAAGGTTTAAAATTTCACCTGATTTATCACTTTTTGAGCCATTTTTATCTGAGTTAGCTTCAGAGCTGTTTGTTTCTTGCTCATCACTTTGGGCACTTTTTTTCTTCCAGAACAATAAATTAATATTGCCTAAAAGTGGCTTTTTTTGCACCAACACGCGAATGGCTGCCCATCCAGCGAGCAAAATAAACACATTCCCTAACACCACTAAGCTGTAGAATAACGCATTGCTCATCGCACTTGGCTGATCACTTTGCTCTGCCAATTCGGTAGGCCCTTGGCTCACCGGGGGCGCTATTTCTTCGACCTTTTCTATGGGCCGAGCAATGGCAAATTCATAATCAGGCAGGGCTGCCATAAACTCACGGCCATTGCTGTTCGTGCCGTATAGCTCTATTTGCAGCGAATAACGCCCCCATTCGTAATTGCTAATGGTGATCACGCGCGTGTTGTCTTGCTCAGCTGGCAATGAAAAGGCTTGTTCATCGTTATTGGGATAAAAGATCTTTCCTTGGAGCAACACCGATTGCGGATCGAGTAGCTGCTCATCGAGGGTAATGTGTAACTCGTGGCTTTCGCCTTTGGCTCCCTCATGAAGCTCATAGGTGAGCGGCGGCTCTTTGACCACCACTGGCTCTTGCACCACTTTACGTTGGATGATGGGTGTGGTCAGGGCTATCTCTGGCCGCCACTGCCCGGCGGCAAAATCAAGACGAAACTCCCCCGTGAAAATCGCATCACCCGGGCGCTCATCAAAACCTCGGCCATCATCTTTAAAGTTGGCAACATGCTCTGTGCGGGCACCAAAGTTACTATATTCATTATTATTAGTACTAACGAAATCAACTTGCATGTTAATGACATCACGGAAGCGGCCAATTTTCACCTGCTCACCATCATTTAACACCTTCCCCGTCAGTTTAATAATTTCGCCACGAAAAAGCAGAGGGGGAAGTTCATCAACTTGAAGAGAGATATCGCCGATAACCATAATACGGCTGTCCGGCAAGATTTGCCCAACCACTTGCCAAGGCCCTGGCATCGGTTTGTTGAGCACGATTAAGTCATAGCCGAGCTCATCATGCCATTGTAGATTGTCGTCATTGAGTGAGTGGGTGGCATAAATTTTACTGCCATCTGGGCGCACCAACACAACGGCGGGTGAGCCTTGGCGGCGAAAAAAGAGCAGCGTAATCTTGTCAACATCGTGGTCAATCCGAAAGCGGTTATCCAACAGCGGGATTTCATTGCCCTCGGCCAATACGGTCAGCTTTTCCTGCTCATCGCCCAGTGCCGGCGCACTGACACCGACACCAAGTAGCAGCACCATACTGATGAGAATTAATTTTGCCATCACCACCCTTTTCACCTTTTATCTCTACTGAGTGCGCCACAAACAATGACCGCCCTCTTTCTCTACCAAGTCTAAACGCTGCTCATGTGCCGCCAACTCTTGTTCGTCAGCACGCAGCACCGTTAAGGCAGGTCTATCTGGGTTTAAACGAATGATGTCACCATCGTCGCCTTGGTTTTGCTGTTCATTATGTTGCGCCAAATTAAGTTTCTTCTGACCGCCGGTCATCGCTAAGTAGACGTCAGCAAGAATCTCAGAATCCAGTAATGCGCCGTGCAACGTTCGCTTTGCATTATCAATATCATAACGGCGGCAAAGCGCATCGAGGTTATTCTTTTGTCCAGGATGCATTTCCCGGGCCATGGTTAAAGTGTCGAGTACTTGGCACACCTGCTCAGTATTAGGGTAGCCTCGATTCAGCATGGCAAATTCGTGATCCATAAAGCCCACATCGAACGGGGCATTATGAATAACGAGTTCTGCACCACGGATATAGTCAAGAAACTCATCGGCTATTTGGTGGTATAGCGGTTTATCTTGCAAAAACTCGTTGGTGATCCCGTGCACGTCGATGGCCTCGTCTTCGATGTCGCGCTGGGGATTAATGTAAACATGAAAATTGTTACCGGTTAGCCGGCGGTTGATCAACTCCACACAACCAATCTCAATAATGCGGTGCCCCTCTTTCGGGCTAATGCCTGTAGTTTCGGTATCAAGCACTATTTGTCTTTGCGCCATATCAGTTTACGCTCATATTTGCTATCTTTGCTGCTTCGTTCATTGTACATAATAACAAGGTAAAGCGTGCAAAAAAGCGTAGAAATTTATACCGATGGCTCGTGTTTGGGGAATCCTGGTCCTGGGGGATACGGTGTTCTTATGCGTTACGGAAAGCACGAGAAAACGCTAAGTCAGGGGTATCAAACCACGACCAATAACCGCATGGAATTACTCGCTGCAATTGTCGCTTTGGAATCGCTCACCCGCCCCTGTGACATTGTCCTTACTACCGACAGCCAATATGTAAAACAAGGCATAGAAAGCTGGTTAGCGAATTGGAAAAAACGCGGCTGGCGTACCGCCAGCAAGCAACCGGTTAAAAATGTTGATTTATGGCAGCGCCTTGACGAGGCTTGCCAACGCCACACCATCGATTGGCGCTGGGTTAAAGGCCACAGCGGGCATAAAGAAAATGACATCGTCGATGAGCTCGCACGCACTGCCGCAACCAGCGCATCGTTGTTGGAAGACACCGGCTATCAACCAACAGATTGACGGTGTTGAGGCACCCACCTTGTCCCTCTTTACAGACGCCGACATATGATATAAGTTTGGGTTATATCATATACCTAAAGCGGATTAACTATGTCTCTCACCGTGGTGCCTTTTTATCATTCTCCTAGTCACACGTTAAGTTATGTGCTGTTTTGTCCAACCACGCGACATGCAGCGTTGATTGATGCGGTCGCAGATTACGATGCGGCAACAGACACACTGAGTTTTGCCAGTGCTGATATCATTATCCGCTACCTTGAACGCCACCAATTAACACTTAAATGGCTCATTGAAACACATGTGCACGCCGACCACTTCAGTGCATGTAACTACGTTGGTGAGCAATGTGGTGGGCAAACGGTGGTCAGTCAACATATCCGCAATGTGCAAAAAACACTTAAACCCATATACCAACTAGCATGTGCCACTAATGGCGAGCAATTTGATAAGCAAGTCAATGATGGCGACCGTCTACCCTTAGGCGATTACGAGCTCAAGGTACTTGCAACACCTGGGCACACTCCAGATGGCATTAGCATTTACGTTGATGGCCATGTGTTTATTGGCGATACCTTGTTTATGCCCGATTCTGGGAGCGCGCGCTGTGACTTTCCTAAAGGCAGTGCTGAACAGCTCTACCATTCAATCCAAAAGTTGTTATCTCTACCCAGTGACACTAAGGTGTGGGTGTGTCACGACTATCAACCTGAGGGGCGAGCTTTAGACTACCACAGCACCATTGGCTGTCAGCGTGAACAAAACGTGCATTTACAACAATCAGCACCTCAGTTTATCGCACAGCGTCAGCAACGTGATGCCACCCTCAATAAGCCTAAGTTAATGGATAAAGCTGTGCCGTTTAATCTTCAGGGTGCGCGCGTCGTTGCCGCCGACTCACCTCAACGCCTTTAATAGCAGGTTTAAAACTTGGCCGTGCGTGCCATTTAGGCTTAATGGGAGTCAGGGGTGTCACCCGCTTACGTGCCACCAGCATATACACACTGCCCATGGGTTTTAAATATTGACGGCAAAAACTGCGCCAGCGGGCAAAGCGCGATAAACGCGAGCCTCGTGCCAATGAAGCATGTAAAAAGCGCTCATCGGCTATCAGCTCAAAGCCCAATAGGTCGAGCCAGTCTTTGACTCGGGAAGGGGTAAAGAAGCGCCCGCTCCAAGGAAGTTTTTGACGGCTAAATGGGATCAAGCTAGCAGCGCCACAAAAGCTAAACGGATTGAAGCCGGTAATAACAATGTAACCACCGGCGATCAGTGTGCGATGGGCCTCACGCAAAATATGATGGGGGTCGCTGTTATATTCCAAACACAGGCTCAGAATACACGCATCCACACTGCCTTCATAGAAAGGAAGCTCATCGACTTCGGCAAGTACGCCAGCTTGTTGTGAGCGCGCTGCCACCCCAACTTGATGCTTTATGGGGCTCGCGGATGTATCTAGCTGTACACTCAGATCGCCTATTTTTAACAGATGATAACCGAACATGCGCTCTAACCACGGCTGCATCTTACGTTCTACGTCATTTTGCAAGTAGTCACCATGAGGAAACTGCTGCCAGGTATAGGGCGCAGGATGTTGTTGAAAGCTTAGTGCTGGTTTCACAGATTTAGCTCGTTATACTAAGGGGCATAAGTTAACGATATAGAGCTATTCGCTATGGTGCAAGTCGACGCAATCAACGCCTTTAATGATAATTATATTTGGGCCCTGGTGCACCCCACCAAACCTCACGTTTATGTAGTCGATCCCGGGGATGCTGAACCCGTAATGCGCTACCTCGAACAGCATGACTACCAGCTGGCGGGGATACTAGTTACTCATCACCATTGGGATCACACTACAGGTGTCGCCGCACTGAAACAAGCCTACCCAGAGGCGCCGGTGTACGGACCACAGAATAGCCCATTTACGGGCATCGAGCACACGCTCGCAGATGGCGATAACATTGACGTATTTGGGCTCAATTTCTTAGTGCGTGCCACCCCGGGGCATACCCTTGATCATATCAGCTATATCAATGAGCAGTTGGTCTTTTGTGGGGATACATTGTTCAGTGGAGGATGTGGCCGCCTATTCGAAGGCACGCCAGAGCAAATGTGGCAATCAATGCAAACCTTCCTTACCCTGAGCGACGATACCTTGGTGTATTGCACGCACGAATATACTCAGGCAAACATGGCCTTTGCCTCAGCAGCGCAACCTGAGGATGCAGAGGTGCAGCGCTACACAAACAAAGTCAATGCATTACGTGAGCAACAACAGATGACCCTCCCTAGCACTATCGGGCAGGAAAAACGCATCAACCCTTTCCTTCGTGCCGATAAAATATCGCCACAAGCACTCCCTGGGGCATATCGACCCGCTACCAGCGGTGAACCCAGTGCAATATTTGCAGGTCTTCGTGCTTGGAAGGACAATTTCTGAGTCTCTAACTGCGGTACAATTGCACAAAATTTGTAGGATCTCATCAATTTTTGCTAGTATGCGCCGCAGTTTTGCCCAAAGATTAACAGTTCATGAATAAACATATACTCATCGCAGCGGTGTTAACTGCGTTTTTAAGTGGTTGCCAAACCACCTCTAGGGATGTTCCCATCACTAAACTCCCTAGCAATACTGCGTCACCGCAAGAGATAAGCGATGCGCTAACAATCGACACCCTAGGCGGCGATGAGATAGTTGAACAGCTAGAAGAAGCACCTGTATTTGACGATGTCTGGGAGCGGATCCGCTATCAGCTCTCAATAGAAGTTCCGCAAAATCGTCCTGTGGTTGCTGAGCGTAATTACTATGCACGCCATCAAGCTTATATGGATCGCATTGCCAAGCGTGCCGAGCCTTACTTATATTACATTGTTGAGGAAGTCGAAAAACGTAAAATGCCGATGGAGATTGCGCTGCTGCCGATTGTCGAGAGTGCTTTCGACCCTTACGGTTATTCTCACCGCAGTGCCAGTGGCATTTGGCAGTTTATGCCACAAACGGGCAAACGCTTTGGCTTAAAACAAAACTGGTGGTACGACGGGCGTCGCGATATTGCCGAGTCAACCCGCGCCGCGTTGGATTATCTTTCTTATTTGCATAAAACCCTTGAAGGCGACTGGCTAAACGCAATTGCTGCCTATAATTCCGGTGAAGGGCGAGTCATGCGAGCCATTAAGAAAAATCGCCGTAAGCACCTGCCTACCGATTTCTGGTCACTTGATCTGCCACGGGAAACCACCGCCTATGTGCCAAAACTATTGGCACTGGCAGACCTACTTAAACGCCATGATGAGTTTGGCATTAAGTGGAACAAAATAGTTAATGCCCAAGTGATTGACCGTGTCGATGTTGGCTCACAGATTGACTTAGCTTTAGCAGCAGAAATGGCAGGTATTTCACTTTCCGAACTATATCGCCTCAACCCGGCATTCAACCGCTGGGCCACCGATCCACAGGGACCACATCACTTACTATTGCCGCTTGATAGCATCACGCCATTCAAACAACAATTAGCGTCGGCGAAGTTGCAAGACCGCTTACGTTGGCAACAGTATGAAGTGGCTGCGGGCGATAGCTTATCGGTGATCGCTAAAAAGTTTAATACCAGTGTTGGCGCTATTCGCACTTTAAACGCATTAGAGTCAAGCACCATACGCGCAGGGCAAACGCTAATGGTGCCTTTATCTGACAAGGCGGCCTCGCACTTACCAGAAAAAGTGCGTTTAGCGGTCAATGGTACGACATCACTAACACGTAGCCATACCGTAAAGTCCGGCGATACACTGTGGGATCTCAGCCGTGAGTACAACGTCACCGTAGCACAGCTAAAAGCCTGGAATAATCTTGGTAACAACGCCATGTTACGGTTAGGGCAAAAACTAAAAATTCGCCAATCCACAGGCCAAGCGCTACCGCAAACGACCAACCGCACCATTACCTACAAGGTTCGTCGCGGTGACTCACTATCACGCATTGCTAAACAATTCGGGCTGCGCGTTGGCGACATTCGCAAATGGAATAACTTAAACGGTAAAAAGTACCTCTACCCTGGGCAAAAGCTCAAACTCATCGTGGCTGTAAAACGCGGCTAAGAAAAGCGCTCATAGAGAGCGCTTGTTTTTCGACATTATGCTACTTGGCTATTGCACCAGCAAACTGAGCCAACCAAGGTTGCGCCACCGGCTCGGGATCAAAGTCCTCTAGGGCATCAATATCTAAGCGTGGCAGCAGCGGTTTGCCTTGCAGCTCCATCAACAGCTCTTCAACTTGCTTTCCCGCGCCACAAAAAGTATCGCCATAACTGCTATCACCCATGGCAATGACCGCAAACGGGGTGCCGCCTAATAAAGGAAACTGGCTCTGCAAAGCAACAAACAGTGGCATGAGGTTATCGGGAATATCCCCTTGCCCTGTGGTCGATGTGATCACTAATATATATTCGCTGTTGCTCACATCTTCCACTTGCGGGTTATCGATCACTGTGGCTTCATGGCCGTGCTTTTGTAGCTGCTCCTCGGCACTGTCGGCTAGACGCTCCGCACCGCCATAGACACTGCCGTAAAAAATATTAATCTTGGCCATTTAAAACTCCTTCGCATAATAAGCTTGCTCACACACTGGCCACCCGAGGCGCTCGAAAACGGCGAGTGCGTGTTCACCTAGTGGTGCGTTAATGTGAATCAATTGTTCGCTGTAAGGATGCCCAAAGTACACATCGGTTGCAAACAGCATTAGCCGCGAAACCTCGAAGTGCTCGGCAAAAAAGTGATTTTGCGTATTATCACCGTGATTTACATCGTTAATCAAAGGGTGGTTAATGCCCTTCATATGGCGACGTATCTGATGCTTACGCCCTGTTTTAGGCCAACACTCCACCAGCGAATAACGAACACTGGGAAACTTTCCTAAGGCGATAGGCAGGCTTGCTTGCAACAAGCAACGTATATCAGTGCGCGCTGATTGTGCTGGCTTGTCTTGTTGCGCGTATTTATCGGCAATTTTATCTAGTTTTTCCTTTAGCGGCCTGTCGATACATTGCTGCTCAGGGGCAAAACCTCTGACTAACGCAAGATAACGTTTGCGCATCCCTCCTTCACTGAACAGCTGTCCTGCACGATTGGCGGCGGCACTGCTAAGCGCAAACAATAATACACCGGATGTGGGTCTGTCTAAGCGATGCAGTGGATACACATGTTGACCGATTTGATCGCGCAGCATTTGCATTGCAAATTGGGTTTCATGCTTATCCAAAAAAGAGCGATGAACCAGTAGTCCCGACGGTTTATTAATAGCGATGTAGTGCTCATCACGATATAGAATATCGAGCGGCTTTACTGGTGCAACATTTACCGAATCTGTTAAGTCGTTCACTCTCCCCCTCCGAGAGTAATATCTATGCGCTTAAGCACTGTGTGCAATTGCGCATACTGCCCTGACCAATAGACCTCAGCCATGGGGGTTAAAGCTATAGCCGAAGGCAGAGGATGTTTTGCGTGTATTAGGGCACGCATTTTGGGAATAAAGACGAACTGCAACCATTGTTCGAACCTCAGGGTATCAACACAAAAAGGTTGGCTGGATTGCAATAAATGCTCAGCAACGGGCTTATCTTGCCATAAGCCTGCATTAGCTAATTCACCTTGCAACTGCGTGAGCAATTGAGTGATGGAATACGACATAACACGGTTATTGCGGTAACTTCAAAAACGCTATATTAGCATTTCTCTTGGGTTGATGACGCAATATGCCTATAATTTGCGGAATTTTATTTTCTAGGAGCCGCGTATGAGCGACAACATCGCCACACTGGCACAATTATTAGATGCCGCCGGCACCACATGGCGTGTATTTGACATTGGTCGTCGGGTGCAAAAAATAGATAAAGCAACCTTTGCTGATATTGAGTCGACAACTATTCCTTATCCATATCCACTGGCACAGCATGCGCTACTGGCGATTCAGTTTTGGGACCCAAAAGCATCGAGTGAGCCTTATGTGTGGTTTTTGAAAATGCCGTTGGATGAGCAAAGTAAGCTGGTAGCAGCGAGTCGTGACCATTTTGCCAATATGGTGCTAGAAGCCATTGGCACATCGTTAACCGGGGCTGAGGGTGAGCAAAGCAAACTCGATAATAACCCTTATGTATTTACTCCCAATGCCAATAAGCGTGCCGCTTTCAATGCCCGTATCAAAGTAGAGTTACGGCAAAGCGCATCTCAGTACTATGAGCATGCACAGCTATATTTGAGTGGTAAGTTGGGCTGGCAAGACTGGCAAAGCGTCGCTGTGCAGGGCCTTGCCGATTTTGCTGCGCGCATTGACCATCAAGGTAATGAAGCCCTGCTGTGCCAAGCATGGTCGCAGTTACCTGCACAAGTACGCCAACCTCTCGCTGCCCAGCTCGAAAATAGTGAGCTAGGTACTGAAGCAGCGCAAACCCTACTCACAAGTATCAATCAAGCGATTCAACATCAGGATAAAGCGCTACTTATTGATGCGCTTCGAGCCATCAGCAGTGCACGCGCAGTGGGGCTGGTTGAGCAAGCGCTAGGGCAAGTAATGAACAGTGATTACGGCCAGGATGCTGACATATGCCAGGTCATCGCTGGGCGACTTTGGGCTTATTTAGAAGCACCGCAAACCTTAGCACAGTTCTTAGAGCACTGCTGTCGAATAGACTCTGAGCAGCCATTGTTCGCCAGTATTTTTGCCGACTTAGTTGCAATCCCAATGTTGCGCCCTCATGTATTAGCTATGTTACGGTCTGAGCAGCGTTCTGATGCGCTTTCTCGTGCAATTGGTGGGTTATTTTCGTCGTGAAAACCTTATGGATTCTGCTGCTGTGTGGTGGCGTGATAGCGTTGTTTTGGTATCGCCGTAAAGTGGCAGAAACTGCGCGGTTACATGCTCAGCGTCAAGCTGAACAATTAGGCGTGCAATTTGTTAGTGTTGCTTGCAAACAGTGGCGTTTAGCGATTTTAAGTAATGGTAAGCTTGGGATCCGCAGCCGCTTCATGTTTGAGTTTTCCAGTGACGGCGAAACCTTGTACGAGGGAGAGTTGTGGATGGAGAATGAACGTTTACGTAAGGCCGATATCCCACCGCACAGAATCTAAAAAAACTAAGGCGTGACTGTAAGTCACGCCCTAATCTGCATCATCCTTGCGCGGTATCCATCACCGCTGACCTTAAGGTCGTCCCTTTTGCTTTCCTTGCTCGATTACCCTATCTAACCGATGCACATCCTGTGCTTTGTTCCTTGCTTCATCCTGAAGTGTTCCTCTTGCCTCCTTGGCTATTCCTAGGCATCCCGCCTTCCCTGCACGTCCTGTGCTCCTGTCCTTTAACGGCGTCCGTTACCGTCTATTCCATTACTATTCCTGCATTACTTTGCGTGGTTGGCCTACATCCGTTCCTTAGCCAAGTGCATCCTGCACTGTTGTCGTCCTGACAATGATAAGTTTAGAGAAAAGCCAAAAAGATGCAGCAAGTGCTTTGCAAAAAGTTTTATTGCAATAATGTAGAAACAGTGAAGCAGCCTATATAAATCAATAGGTTAAACTTATTATAGAGCTAAAGGTAGGGACATATTCATCGTTAAACCCACACCAATGTGAGAGATCTCTCACATTGAAATTTCCATTAAACGCAATGTGGACTTTTTTTAAATAACAACTCTCCACTGACTTTGCTAAATTGCAATGTTTGCATGGTCTCAAAACCGTGGTTAGCAAAGAAAGTTTGATGCTGAGACTGCGTAACAAACACAGCAAGTCCTTGCGTTTCGTTATCTTCCTCAACAAGATTATCAAGGCCTTTAAGGAGGTAGTGACCATAACCTTGGCGTTGATAGTGGGGATCCACCGCAATAAAGGCTAAAAATAAGTAGCGCCCCATCGTTTTTAAGGCGTTGCGAATGGTCTTTTCCTTTTCAATGAGCTGCTGAGTCGTCAAATAACCAGCACTGAGCATCAGTTTCAGTCGCCAGTGCCAATAGCGATTCGCCTGCATGCTGGCGTCAGATTGAAATACACAAGCAATGGCACGCAGAGCATCATCAACATACAAGCCAACTAATGGTTGTTTGGCCTGCCAAAAACTGTGTAGCTCTTCACGGATGAGCGCACGTAACTTTTTTTCATACTCTTGGGTTTTACTGCTCTCGGCGCTGAATATTTCTCGCATTAGCGGGTCGTCATGATAAGCCTGATAAATCAGGCTCGCAGCCACATTCAAATCTTCCGGAGTAAGATACCTAACTTTATAGTCGCCGAGCATGGTATTTCCTTGTTATCGTTGTTGTTCTATAGTTAACCATAGCCTTTTATGAGCACAATGGAAACATTATATGGATACCTCAAAACATACGATGACGACCCTTTTTCAACAGCTCGGCCTGCCCAGCAGCGATGAGCAAATTGAACAATTTGTGACTGACCACAAATTAAGCCCTGAGCTCAAACTCGCTGATGCGCCGTTTTGGTCACAGGCGCAGCGCCACTTTATTACAGAATCTTTGGAACAAGATGCGGATTGGTGCGAATTAATTGACGAGTTAGACGCCCAGCTAAGGCATTAATACAGCGATAAAGCTCGCCCAAGACAGGTGTGGTTCATACTTTCTTCGTTAATATTGAACATCCAAAATTAGGGTCCTTGCGGCCCTTTGCTTTATACTGTTCAGCGATTAAAAAGAAGGAATCCATTTGTATGAACCCTGTGGTTTTTGACGCCATCAAAGCCTTATTAGCACAAAACAAAACACCTACCGTAGCAATGACCAAAGCGATGCTCAAAGAGCCCGTGCCGATGCCAATGATTATTGCCGCTGTAAGCCAATATAAAAATAACCCCGAGGCATTCAAAAACATGGTCATAGAGCCACAATTGCCGAATAACGAACAAAAGTCGACACAACTTGATCGCATTGAGGAAAAACTTGATAAACTACTCGCTTTGCTCGAGAACTCAAAATAGAGAATGTTTGTTGTAGACCTCACTTTTGACTGTTACCAAGACACCCAACTCAGCGCTGCCGAACAGGCGATAAATCAGACGGTGGTGGCGCTTCGAGCCAATGGCCAAATCATCGGCGATGAATTTCCAACCGTATTGAAAGAAGGCTTCTTCGTGACTCGGGTAATGTGCCCAGAAGAGGACTCATTGCACCCGCTCAACCACAGTCCGTTTGTGAAGTTTGCGCTCGATAAGTTAAACGATGCCGGGTTGTTAGCGCCCAAAGTCAAGGTTATAGGGCAAGATATTCACGCCAATAGTGCAGATAACTGCGCTGCACCGAGCAGTTACATTCTCTACACCACCTATTTGCATACGTGCAGCCCGTTGTATTGTGGTGATGATTTTTTACCGGTGCCGCTGTATCACATTCCTGCTATCGCCAACGGCGATTACAAGACACTGATAAAATGGCAAGAAGACTGGCAGGCATGCGATCAAATCCAAATTAATGGTGCAACACGCTGCGAATTTGCGGCGCTGCATGAGATCAGCGCCTTTGATAGCGACCTGACTCGTCGCGGCTTGGACTTGGCAAAGCGGATCCGTTATCTAACCAAAAAGCCAGTCTACTATTACTTGTACCGTGTCGGTGGTGAGAGCCTGACAGCCGAGCAACAACGTCGCTGCCCAAGCTGCGATGGTCATTGGCATCTAGCAGAGCCATGGTTTGGATTGTTCGACTTTCGCTGTGAACAATGTCAGTTGGTATCTAATATTTCCTGGGATCACCAATAGTGTTTACAGCACGTCTAATTGCTGTAACAACGAGCTGATATCATCCGCCAAAACATGGTGCGGTTCTTTACCGACATATTCTAAGCAGACTGCACCATCGTTCAATCGCACGCTCAGCAACAAATCATCCTGCTCAGTCAGGCCAATAAACACGGTGTCTTGCTGCTTTAACCGGCGTTTCATTAATACATGACCGGTTATATTTTGCTGTAAGCGTACAAAGTCGTCCTCGTTCCAAGGTAAAAGGAGCTCCACGCCATGACCGTCGATGCTCGCCGGCAGATTACCACTGTAGTAGCTGCCAAATAATTCGCTCAGTTGTTGTGGGAAAGGCACTTCCAGGGCTGCTGCCAATTCATTTAAGTCAGCACTGGGGGTACGCTCATGAATTTGCCATTGAACTTGCTGCTGTTGTTCAGTGCCGGCAATGGCTGCAGGGCTTGGCGAGTCCGGGTCGAAAAACGCCAGCGGGTTACGGCCATACTGTTGTTGCTCGTTGCTAATGTGTGCCTGTAAACAGCGCTGAAGTTCTGTGCTTACGCTCATGCATGCCTCAAATAATTTAGGTATAATTACGCCATATTGTAACGCCAAATAGCACAGCATGACAGATTACAGCAACGCCCCAGAGTTAAAAGCCAGCCTACTCGGCAAGGCAACTGAGTATAAAGACAGCTACGATCCATCCCTACTTTATCCCATAGCACGCAAGCTTAATCGTGATGATTTGCAAATAGATGAGCGTGCCCTGCCCTTTAAAGGGGAGGATATTTGGACCGGTTACGAGTTATCGTGGCTTAATCCTAAAGGCAAACCACAGGTCGCGGTGGCCACCTTTACTTTCCCTTGTCAAAGCCCGGATATTATTGAGTCTAAGTCGTTTAAGTTGTACTTGAACAGCTTCAACCAAAGCCGGTTTGAGAGTATCCAAGCAGTGCAGCAAACCATGGCCAAAGACTTAAGTGCGGCGACCCAAAGTGACGTGCAAGTAACACTGTATGGCCCTGAGGATTATCAGCACTTCGCAGCCACTGCGTTACCAGGTCAGTGCATTGACGAGCTCGATATCACCGTCGATACCTATGAGTTGACACCAAGCTTACTGCGCCTAGCCGACGATGCGCAGCAAGTTGAACAAACCCTGCATAGTCACTTATTGAAGTCTAATTGCTTGATCACCTCACAACCCGATTGGGCGAGCGTGGTCATACGCTACCAAGGCCCGGCTCTTTGTCATGAATCGCTGCTGCGTTACCTGATTTCATTTCGCAGCCACAACGAGTTTCACGAGCAGTGTGTAGAGCGCATTTTTACCGATATTATGGCCTGTGCGCCCATGCAGTCCCTAGAGGTCTATGCCCGCTACACTCGCCGTGGCGGCCTGGATATTAACCCTTACCGCGCCACGCACAGCGATAAAACCTTATTTGACGTGCGCATTAACCGCCAATAATCGTCGGTACATTCATGGCGCAGGTATCAATATAATCAGGCGTGGTCACAAACCACGCCTCGGGGCGATTTTTACGCGCTGCAACGAGCGCTGCAAAGCTGTGTGAGTCGGTGCGCATTACTTTAATTACCGGGCGCTGCTTGGCAGGCAGTTGATCGGCAAATTGGATATCAACAATTGGGTTAAAAGGCTGTCCTGGCTTTGGCGAGCGCTGCAGCTGCTGTATATGAGCCATGCCCGCAAGTACGCGACCAAATACGCTAATGTTCTTATCCAAGTAACGCGGTGCCTGACCAAGCACTACAAAAAATTCACTGGTTGCGCTGTCGACTCCATTGCCCCGTGCCATACCTAATGCGCCAGGACAGTGAATTTGCCACGTTTGTGTGCCCTGCTTATTTTGGCCGACGGCAAAGCCATTAATAAAGCCACTGCGCGCGCTGTAACCATCATCTTCATTGATGACGATATCTAACGGCCGCACTGTTTCGCTGTGACTGACAAACTCGTTTTCCAGCGCCGGCACATCCGTGTCTTTGTCTCCAGCGCCGCCTTGGGCAACAAAGCCCTCGACAAAACGATACATACTCAGCCCACGATAGAAGCCTTGGCCAGCTAATGAGCGCAAGCGCTCAACATGCGCCGGCGCCAGCTCTGGATTTACCTCTAGATACACTATCCCTGTCGCTAAGGTAATCATCATTAGGTTTGCATCAGTAACGGCTCGCCATTCGCTGGCATTGGCGTTATCAATAATAGTTGTAGGAGAGGGGTTGTCGTCTGCACTGGTAGTCGCGCTTAAAAATAAGCTCACAACTATAAGTAGGCGTGTGATCATTGGCGAGTTCCTTGTTTATTGTTATACCAATAATGAGAAATATGTAACGGTGCTGAGGCGGGTAATAACGGATTGGTCAAGCGAATATAATTGCGTGTTGCCAGTTCCGCCGCATCAATATTGGGGACTAAATGGGTGTGCAGTAAGCGCTCTATGGTGCCATCTGAAAATAAGCTTCGCAGCGCCGAGCTCAGCAATTGGTGGCGCTGTTTATCACCTTTTGCAACAAACAAGTACACCGCCGACGGGTAATAAAAGACATTGTGTTTGTCGTATATCAGCCCCTTAGGCAGTGATTGGGGGTCAAATGCTGTGAGCTCCTCAGGCAGAAAGTCGAAGCGGCCTTTTCTCAGCATATCGTAATGAGACGATGATTTAGAAAATGCATCCACCGTGAAACCGTTACGGCTGAACACGTTGGCATCTGGCCAATCTTCACTTAGACCCACTCGTAATGATGAAAAATCGCTTATATATTTTTTTTGCGCCAGGATATCGGGATTATCAGAGCGCACTAGCGCAATGCGATAACCCAGTAACCCTTTGGCTATTGGGATTAAAATCGCCCACCCTTGTTGCTCTCGCTGCTGCGAAGTCACACCCCAGAATAAATCAATACCGTGCTCATCCCCCAACAGTTGAATCGCTCGTTGCTGTGATGGCAGATGGTCAACATACTGGTATGTGACCTGCTTTTGGTGCAAACACTCAATGCGCTCAGCTAGTTTAGTAAATAATGCCTGCATATAAGGATGATCGGCCTGGGCGACACGCATCGTCACCGACTGCTGCGCACCACACTCGCATATCACCAGTAATAAAGACAATGCCCATAGCCAGCATTTAAACATGCGTTAGTCCACATCAAACCGATACAATATATCTAAGGTATCATAAAGCCCGCTGGTTACCTCTATATATAGTTTTTGCAGTATTTGATAGCGCACAGCCACTTCACTGATAGACTCGAATACACCAACACTGTATTTTACTTGGATCCCCGGCGCGATATAGCCAGCAATTTCAACCTTAGTATCATCACCACTGCCTTTTGAGTTTAAAGTTATATCGCTGAGACCAAATGTTTCCCCTACTCGCGATACAAACCCCTCACTGCGATTGAGACCTTGGGCTAGAAGAATCTGCGTTAGCATGGCATCGGTGTTCGTATCACCATCCCCAAGAGGCTGACCGTTAAGCACGTAAGAAAGCGCTTGTGAACGATCCATGGCCGGCTCCGAGAACACGTTTAATTTCGGCTGTTCAACATTTCCGATTAACTCGATACCCGCTATCACCCCGTTGGCGGTGGTGTCTGGATTACGGATCGCGCGCACATTTAAGTAAGGTTTATCAAGCGCACCACTGAACCCAATTTGCCCTGTACGGATCACTAAATCTTGGCCAAATGCACGGTATTTACCATCCACCAGTTTTAACTCGCCACTTGCCAATGGCGGACTTTCATTACTCGCGGTTAGCTTCAAGTCGCCCATGATGTAGGACTTCAGGCCAAACGAGTCTATATACACATCGTCATGTACGCCCACATCTAACTGCACTTGATAAGCGAATGGCGCACTTTGCTGCTTTTGTGGTGCGTCCACAATGATTTCATCATCACTGACCTGTACCGCTCCTTTAGGCAACTCTTTGATTTTGATACGTCCGTAAGGAACATCAACACGACCATCAACTTGCACACTTTGGGCGCTAATATCTATGTTTAAATCCGGAGAGATCGCGACATTGACCCCTTGCTGCGGTACCACCATAAAGCGCTCGCCCGAGAGTGAAATGGTAAGTGCCGGATTATCACTGAGCCACACACCTGAGCCGTCAATAGCAAGCTTGCCACCATCGGGCGTGAGCAATTCCCCCTCCAAGGTCATACTCTCACCATCGAGTTCAGCTTCGAGTCGAGAGTTAGCAAGAGCTACCGGCAATGCGTCTCCTTCAATTGCCAATTCATGCGCCTTGAGCTCACCATTGAGGTAGGGCTGCGCCAACGTGCCGCTGAGAGTTAGGTTAGCACTTAACCTGCCCGCTAACTTCCTCACATCAGGTACAAAGTGAGCGAATTTACTGATGTCGGTATCTGTTAGGTGCACCTCTCCAGAGAGTTGTTGCGCTTGAGTGATATCCTCTACGGCTAAATCAGCGTTAATACTGCCAACCACTGAGGAGTCTATGCTTAGCTTAGCATTGGCATTTTTTGCATCGCTGCTTAGCTTTATCATTAAGGTTTCCACAGGCAATCGCTGCAACTGCCCTTGGTTCCGATACAACCCTTGTAATTGCTGGGTATGGAACTCAGCATCAATCTGCATTGCTTGGTTGTCTTGCCATGCCAACTGCGCATGTCCTTGCGCTTGCCCCTCTATACCCAGGTTGGGTCCCAGCAAAGTGGTAAGAGACTGTAAGTGAAAGTAGTCAAGCTTAGCGTTGACGTGTCCCTGCTTGGCACTGATATCACTTGGCTCTATGCACAAGTGCATGGCATTGCCCTGCAAACAAAAGGGCTTAGTGCGCACGCTCTGCTGGGCCAGATCAATGTCCAACTCGGTACTTTGCTCCAGTGCGACCTGATACTCGTCGCCGCGCAGTTCCAACTCGGTAATTGCCAAGCTCAATTGCTGCTGTTGCAGTTCAGACTGAAACGCCAACTGCGCTTGCCCTTGAGCTAATCCAGCACGAACATAGTTTTGTTGGTGATGTTGTGAACCCTGAGACTGTACTTGAATGCCTTTGATAACTTGACCATCAAGGCTAACGTTAGCTACTTCTGCATCAAGGTCATATTCTAAGTCGGCTTGTTGATATTGCCCTGTAATATCTAATGTTGCGTCGCTCACTCGCAATCCCTCACCTTGCAGAGTCGCTAGTTGCAATTGCAATTGCAGCTTAGGTGATAAACGTTGCCCTTCGATACTAAACTGAGCGTGTCCCTGTCCTGAATAACCTTGATAAAGTGGCGATGATGATGACAAGTTTAATTCGCCGGCTAGCTGCCACTGCTCATCAATGCGGCCATTGATAACCAATGTATTCTCGCCTTGGCGCACACTAAAAGCATGAATATCGCCACTGAGATCGCTATTAATATTCAGTTCGGCATTAAATGTGAGCGGTTGCTCGTTTATCGTGCCTGATAATGACGACGGTTTAAGCTCCACCAACCACTGCTGGGGTGATTCAACACTCACTCGGCCTTGCAGCTGGCCCGATAGATCGCTGCGCACGGTGTCTAATAAGTACTCACTGTGCAAATTAGTTAGCTGCGCAGAAAAATCGGCGCTAATACCATCGCGCCAGGCTATTGATGTTGTTACCTCAACGTGGCTATCATTCGCTCGCAATTGTAACGGCGCAGCGTTGATGCCGGTAAGGCTTCCTTGAGCCTGTAAAGAAGTGCTCACTTGTGGGTATGCTGCTAGCTGTGTCAATGCATCGACATCTAAGCGGTAGTTATCTAAAGTACCCGATGCATTTATGTTGGTGCGTTCTATCTGTAACGGCTGGCCTTGCACCTCAAGCTGCCAAGGTGCGTGTGAAAACGCCAACTCAAAAGGCCAATTTTGCTGTCGTAATTGTGCCTGTGCGTCTAATTCGAAAGCATATTTGCCTTGATTACGCACCTGAACATTAAGTTCATCTAAACTGCCTGTGAATGAAAGTTCGCTGCGCTCGCCCAAGGCAGCTAATTGCAGCGACATTGTTAAAGGGTTGCCATCAGCAAAAGAGAATTGACCCTGAGCTTGGGCCTCAAGTGTATCCCCTTCGTTTGTCGCGATATCAGCAGGCAATTGGTAAGCGGCTGATAGTTGTGAAACGGACAACTTTTGTTGTTGCAGTGCCACAGCCACTTTTAAATCACTGATACGATGGCTTTGCTGCCCTTGAGTGATAATAATGTCAGCAACCTGTGCACTTTTAAGCTGCGCATTGATGCCCAAATCAAAAGCGATAGGCGGTAACGGTGGCAACGCCTCAAGTGGTGCTGAGGAAGGCTGCTGCTCACTCTCAGGTAAAGTAAGTTCAAGCGAGCGCAGACGCAACGGCTGCACCTTAACGTCTCGTTGATGCGCCTCAAGCGCTGATTTAAAATCCCTTGCTGACACGCTAAGGCCCGCAGCATGGATGTTGGCTTGTCCTAAAAATAGACTTTTGATGGTGATCGTCGGCAATGATATTGGCTCGCTGGCCGGCGGCTGTAGATCAGTCGCTGCCGCCTTATCGTTTTGCTGATCAGCTACTTGCACCGTCAGCGACTCAGCCCCAACTTGGCGAAAGCACAGCCCAGCACAACCCAATAACTGCCAGTCAATACGCACAGCCTCAGCATCGATGCTTATCTGTTCGCTGGTAAAAGAGATATCAAATGGGTCATCATATAGAAACCGCCCCTCTTTAAGCGAAATGCGCAACCCATCAACGCTGTGATTGGCCACATAAGCAATGCCCTTGTTACCCACCTCTGTAAATAACAAACAAAACAAGGTGACTAAAATAGTGCCCAAAAGGCCGCCACACCATCGGAGAATACGCTTATATCCTTTGCTCATAATTCCGGCCCCACAGTAATGCTCAAACGAGTGGTGTTATTAGGTGTGGATAATGCCCACGCGTGATCAATACGGATGGGGCCCACTGGGGTTAAATAACGCACCCCGAAGCCGGTGCCAACCGACCATGATTCAGAGAAGTCATTGGTGGCGGTTCCGGCATCAACGAATAGCGCCGCCCGCCAATTCTCAGCAAACTGATAATTATACTCCAAGGTGCCGGTGGCTAGGTATTTACCACCAATATTATAGCCATTACGCTCAGGCGAGATAGACTCATATTTATAGCCGCGAATACTCTGATCGCCGCCGGCAAAGAAGCGCATAGAAACCGGCACATCATTAATATCATCCACGTAAATAGCACCCAGATTGACCCGGGTAAAAAACATATGGCGCTGCCAATAAGTGTTTAACCACGCATACTGTAACTGGACTCTGACAATATCGGTGGTCGAAGCCAAGTGCTCAGTGCCCACTTCAGTGCTGATTAACCATTGCTCACCCCAAAACGGCGTGGTGCCCCCTTTACTTTGCTTGCGGGCAAAGCTCACTCCGGGTAGCAACATCTTAGTGCGCTGATGCTGCTCGCCAATGCGAAACTCTTCATATTCTCGGCGCAAAAATGCGGTGCGTATCCAATCTTCGCCCACTTTCCACTGTCTTTGCACTAAGCCTGTCAATGTTTTCGAGAAGATATCCGTATCGACATTATCCTCGAGCTTGTAGCCGAGGCTAAAGCGCCAGATATCGTCATTAGGGTCGTCCACCGGCACGGTGTAGGCAAAACTGATGTCTTGCTGACGTTTGGAAATGTTCAGGTTACTCTCAAGATAGTGGCCGTCTTCGGTGATCCAAGGACGAGACCATTTGAATCTGGCTTTGGGGCCTAAGTCCGTTGAGTAGCCGCCCCCCACTTCAAAGCTATCTTGTGGTTTATGCAAGACTTCCACACGAATCGGCACCTCGCCATTAGTCCGAGCGGGAATATCAGCATAAACGCGGACGCTGCTAAAGTAAGGCGTTTGCGATAACGCAAGATTGAATTCTGACACCTTAGTAGCACGGTAGGGCTGCCCGGTTTTAAAATGCGCCAGAGAATAAATATAGTTACTTGCTGGTGTATCAGAGCTGATGTTAATCGGCCCATAATCATAACGTGGGCCCGTTTGCACATGCAGCACCACCTCTGCACTGTGTTGAGAGCGATTAATCGCCAACTTAGATTGTTGCCACTTAGCGTCAAAGTAGCCAAGCTCTAACAATTGCCTATCTATGGCTGATTTAGCACTATCATATTGGCCATGGTGCACAACCTGCCCTTGCTGCAGAGGTAAGCTATCAAGCACCGCCTTAAGCTGCTGATCGTCTTCTCCGGGACCACTAAATTGATAATCCAATCTAGCGATGCGCGTCGCTTTGCCGGGTATGATGTTCGCAATTACTTGCGCTTTGCCTTCGCTGCGCTCTAAACTGAGTTCTACTTCGCTATGGTAATACCCCAGTGCGCGCATACTCGCTTTAACTTGTGCACTTGCATAGCGCTGTAATTGCCTGGAGGGGACCTCGCCTTTTAATTGCACTAAATAAAGCGCAACATTTTCTTCTAACTCTCCTGATAACCCGTTAATGCTGTAGCCAGTAATAGTTGTTGCTTGTTGCACAGCAGCATGTGCAGTGACAGCAGGCCATATTAAAATAGATAGAAGAATGAAAAAGCGGCAGAAAATCAAACGACTAGAACTCCATGATCTAAGAATACTGCAACAATGAATGGTCAGATCACTCATACGTCCCAAAGTGGGTCCATCAGTTTAACAAATGCCACTGACTTCGCGCACCCACTGAATAAATAAAATTTGCCTTCAAGGCTTTTTATTTCTTACAAGATAATAGACAATTTATCGATTCTTAAAAAAACGAGACAAGGTATGCAATTTCCCGACGACGACACCGGACACATGTTACAGCAAATACACGATGAAGGTGTGGACTTGACAGGCTTTCATACATTGGACTTCTTTATTCTATTTGAAAAGCAAGAACATGCTATTAGTTACCAAGAAGCACTGAAAAGTTCCGAACTAAGCGCCGATTCACAATTGGGAACTTGCCCTGACACTGGCGTATTTGAAGTCAAAGTAAGTATCAAAATGGTGCCGCAACATGATGTGATCATGGATACCGAAGCCTATTTGGAAAGTCTAGCTGATAAGCACAATGGTTATGGTGACGGCTGGGGACTAATGGCTTAAAGCATTCCGCACAGGAGCATTTCACACGCCCTAATACAGGGCGTTTGCCTTTCGAAAAGCGCCCTCATAGTCAAAGAGTTTGTCACTCACCTGCCACCCATATCGTTTCGACTTTCGCGCTACCACAAAATCAGGTGCTTGCAGGCAGTGCTGATGGTCAACCACCTGCTGAGCATCGTGCCAGGTTGTGACTCCGCTAACGGTGTGCCGCTTCGCGTAAAAGCGATTAAATCGAGCCACCACCTTGGCATTATTAAAGTCATAGCTCTCATCGACACTGGCCCCATCTTCATCAAAGTAGGTAACTTTGAGTTTGCTTGGCTGAGTAATTTGACAACTTAAGCCACTACAGCGCAGTACCATGGCTTCTTTTAAATTAAGTGCTTTTCGTAGTTTATCATCTGGGTCAACCAGCTGATGTTGGCAGGCGCTGCACTCGCGTGCAGCAATGTCATTTTCGCTGCCGCACTGTGGGCACTCTTTAAATTTAAAGCGATAGTCACACTGCTGCGTTTGCTCACCATCATCAAGCAGCCCCTGGCAGCGCCGACCATGATGCTCAATGACTTGACCACTGGCATCCGTTTTTCCCCAAAAAATATTGGCAAAGCCACATCCCGGACATAATACTTGCACCGGCTCACTCAACGGGTCGGGGCGCTTCGCTCCCACTTCTGGATAAAATAAATCAAAGCCATTGGCAGCATAATCGATCACGAGGCAGTCTTTTTTCCCTTCGCACAAACGCAGGCCTCGACCCACAATTTGCTGATATAAGCCAACCGACTCGGTGGGCCTTAAAATGGCGATGAAATCCACATGTGGAGCATCGAAGCCCGTGGTTAATACCGATACATTAACAAGGTATTTTAGCTCTTTGCGTTTAAACCTAAGGATAATTTCATCACGCTCAGCCGCCGGTGTCTGACCAGTTATAACCGCTACTGACTCACTACTCAAATAATCAGCTATTTCATAAGCATGTTTGACTGTAGCAGCAAATATCATCACTCCCTGTCTAGCATCTGCTTGCGCTTGAATATCACTGACAATACTTTTTGTTGCCCGGGTACTCGATTGCAATAGTGTATTCATATCGCCTTCACTAGGTATACCTGAGGGGCCGGATGCGAGTGAATTAAAGTCATAATTTTGCACTGCAGCATCAACGCAATTCGGCGGGGTTAAATAGCCTTTATTGATTAAATAACGCAGCGGTAATTCATATATACACTCACTAAATGGCGCGTCTGCCGAGCCACGTACAAAGCCATGATAGTGGCGGTGATATATCCATCCTGATGTTAAGCGATATGGGGTCGCGGTTAGGCCTAGCACTTTCAATCTGCTATTTGCTTTTTTTAAATGCTGAATAAGCTGTGAATACTGACTGTTTTCATCGTCACTAATACGGTGACACTCATCGACTATAATAAGTGAGTATTGCCTTTTTAGCTTATCTCTACTTTTAGCGAGAGATTGAATACTGGCAAAGGTGACTTGCTGGTTTAACTCTTTCTCATTAAGACCTGCAGAAAAGATCCCAGGTGTTAAT
The DNA here is from genome assembly GCF_004208955.1 of Pseudoalteromonas sp. CO325X. NCBI lineage: Bacteria > Pseudomonadati > Pseudomonadota > Gammaproteobacteria > Alteromonadales > Pseudoalteromonadaceae > Pseudoalteromonas > Pseudoalteromonas sp. CO325X. The sequence goes on along the minus strand of NZ_SGPG01000030.1, from coordinate 11,449 downwards.
CCCAATGCTTTATATTTTTCGGCATTTTGCTGTACTAATTCTTTAACATGAGTCAGCACCAAAATAGGGAATCGCGCAAGGCGCGCGAGTTCAGCAATAACTACACTTTTACCACTTCCAGTGGGAAGTACGATCACGGCTGCACTATCTGAGCGGCGAAAGTGGGCTAAGGTGCTATCAACAGCTTTTTGTTGGTAATCTCTGAGTGTAAACACAACTAACACCCAAGTAAGTAAAAGGCCCGAAACCGGGCCTTGGAGGTTATTATTTTGCGAGGTATTTAGTTAGGTCAACATCTTGGAACGCTTTCGGACGCTTACCACGGCCAGACCATTCAACTACTTTTCCTTCAAACTCGCGACGATACTTAGGTTCAACCTTAGTTCGCTTGTCCTGTTTCGAGTCAACAATATCATCCACACTGAGCCCTTTTTCCTTCATCAGTTCGAGAACTTCCTGTTTCGCTTTTTCCTGCTGTTGCTGACTTTCGAGCGCAGTATTCAGAATATTAATTGCTTTCTCTAACTCATTCATCGATGCCGTTTTGGCAAAGGCTCTGATCTCTCTCACTATGGTCTCTTTTAATTGTTGAACATGGAGATTAAATAATAATTGAAGATTGATAATATATCAAAAATAAAAAGGCACTATACGCTGGGAGGGCTTATTTTAAATTAATATGACAAAGAAGGTGTAATTTGAGGGGGAAAAGTGAAGCCGAGTCGACTTCACCAATTACTCGCTCACAGGCGTGAGCAAATAAGCATTAAACGGGTGTTACATTTTCCGCTTCTGGTCCCTTTTGGCCTTGTTTGATGCCGAAAGTTACCTGCTGGCCTTCGTTAAGAGTACGAAAACCGTTACCGTTAATGGCACTGAAGTGAACAAACACGTCTGGACCATTTTCTTGTTCGATAAAGCCAAAGCCTTTTGCTTCGTTGAAAAACTTTACTTTACCTTGTGCTTCTGCTGACATACTTAGTTTTCCTGTAAGTCAATTTGTATCAATCGCCTAAAATTAGGCACTATCCTCCCTGAGCCAGTGTCGCCGCCGATGGGTCAGGTACAGTACTAAGGGCACACTAGCTAAATAGTCACTCTTACAGCATTGGCCGCACAAAACCGTCACATTACACGCCTTAACTCAAGGCAAGTTAAAGACTACCACAGAAAAATATAATTAGCTTTAAATAAATTCGAATTTTCTCTTTACGGGGAACTAACGGCTGCGGTAAAAAACTAACAGACTACGCAGTTCTCGCTTTCCAAGAACCTGTGTTATGTTATTCGTAGGACTTACACTTTGCCCAACTAAGGAGCATTCAATGAAAAACCTTCTGCTAGCCGGTTTGGTACTATTACTGGGCGCCTGTGCTTCGCACCCGGATTTTGACTACGACAAATCGGTCGATTTCTCGCAATATAAAACCTTCGCATGGATCCCCAATGCCAGCCTCACCAAAGGCACTAATAATTATCAAATTAGTGAGCTAATGGAACGCCGCGTGCAACAAGCGGTCAATGATGAGCTTCGCGCCAAGGGCATGGAACTGGTATCCCCCCAACAAGCAGATGTGTTAATTAATTACCATGCATCCGTTGATACCAAGGTCGATGTCGATACGTTTTCTACAGGTTACGGCGCTCGCTGGGACTATTGGGGCATTGGTTACAACGTGCAAACCACCACGCGTGAGTATGAGGTAGGTACGTTAGTCATTGATGTCGTTGATAGGTCTTCAAACCAGTTAGTGTGGCGGGCAGCTAAAGAGGGACGCCTGAAAAAGAATCAAACCCCGATTGAGCGCACCGAAGTGGTACGTGAATCAGTGGCAGATATTCTCAGCAACTTCCCTCCTCAAGCTCAGTAAAGCTCAACTCAAACAGAGGCGCTTTACGTGAGCGCCTCCAATTGGGTGATGCGCCACATTGCTTGGGCATCAGTGCGACCACACACATCCGTGGTGGCACTAAACTGACTGCATACAGCGGGCCGCGAAGGTTGGTTAAACAACTTACATAAGTTGTTAGTATCCAGTTGAACACAACGCTCTCCCGCTTTCTTGCCGTTCGGCATACCCGGAATGGCGCTGGAAATACTCGGTGCGATGCAGCAAGCGCCACACCCTAAACGGCAATCCATCTATCGCTCACCTCTTCATGATACAAATTTGCAGTATACCATAGCCCGCTTCGAGCCATGACCCTGCCTATGCAGAGCACAACATAAATGATATGTTATAACAAACCATAGATAACGAGAGATGCTATGCAAGTAACACAGTCCCATGCTCCTGATGCGCCCCCCGTGCATCAGCCAAAAACAGCGAGAGCGTCAAGCAATGTTGATGTATTACCTTCAATTTACCAGCCAGCTCATAACATCGTCGTTTGGAAGCGCGCACTCGACTCAACGATACGCAGGCAAATCCAAACCCTTATTGAGGTGCAGCCAAATCTCGCATTGACTTCGACGGTGAGTGCAAAGTCAGTACTTCACACCTTGCAAAGTAACTTTGATAACCACCAAGATTATCAGGCTTTGTTCAGCGATATCTCCACATTAGTGGATATGTTCAGCTGTTTGCTTGACTGTGAACACGTTGGTTTACGGCTCAAAGTGCTTAGCCAAGCCATGTGCCCTCGGTTTCATGTTGACCGCGTGCCAGTACGCTTAGTGACCACTTACCAAGGCCCGGGGTCGCAGTGGCTAGCCCACGCCGATACAGACTACAGCAAGCTTGGCAGCGGCAATCAAGGGCTCAGTGACGAAAAATCAGGGCTGTATCGCCATGCTGAGCATATTCATCAATTACAAGCAGGTGATGTGGCACTGCTCAAAGGACAACTTTGGCCTGACGGTGAGCACAGCGCTTTGGTGCATCGCTCTCCCCCACAACATGATCAGCAACCGAGGCTATTACTGACTCTCGATGGCATTTTTTAGCCCTGTATAGCTGCATTTAATAACCCCCACACCGACTAACCAAATGAGGAAAAAATGGGCCATTTACCTGATATTACTGCAGTGCAATCAGCAGATACCGCTTTAACGCTGAAATGGGTCGGGATGGAGCATATTGCCCTACCCATACACATTCCAATTTCCAGCTCACAGGTACAGCAAACTCATGCACAAGCGGATGTTTTTGTCAGCCTAGATAGTAAGCAGGCAAAAGGGATTCATATGTCACGGCTTTATCAAATACTGAACCAGCATTTGAGCAACAAAGCGATGACGCCCCATCGCTTAGAGCATCTGCTTCGCGAGCTTATCAGTTCGCAGCAAGGGCTAAGCCACAGTGCCAAGCTGCAACTGAGTTTTGACCTTATACTCGAGAAAAAAGCCTTAATCAGCGATAAGAGCGGGTACCAAGGCTACCCGGTGACGCTACATTGTGAATATCACCAAGGCCAGTTTACTATTGAGCTCGGCTTGTCTATTCCTTATTCCAGCACCTGCCCTTGCTCCGCTGCATTATCGCGCCAAGCACTGAGCGACGCTATTGCCTGCGAGTTTACAGACGATGCCATCGACAAGAACACATTGCTCAACTGGCTAAGTAGCGAGCAAGGCTCTATCGCCACGCCGCACAGTCAGCGTTCATTCGCCTATATTCACATGCAGATGCAAGGCCATACCTTGGGCTATATCAGTGATCTTATCACCGAGTTCGAGGCCGTCATTGCCACCGCCGTGCAAACCGCAGTGAAAAGAGAGGACGAGCAAGCCTTTGCCAAGCTCAATGCCGAAAACCTGCTGTTTTGTGAAGACGCCGCCCGGCGTATAAAACAGGCGTTGCAGTACAAACCCAGGCTACTCGGTTATTGGTTTAAGGTTGAACACCAAGAAAGTCTGCATGCCCATAACGCAGTCGTCGTTGACTATAAACGGATGTCAACGCTGGAATAAACAGCGTTGCATTGAAGTTGCCGCCTATTATTTGCGCGCTGCTGACACACAATTCATGGTTTGTTACATCTTCCACATACCTGTAAACATCATTCACGATAGTATTAAGCTGTCATCGAAATATACGGGAGCAACACTGTGGCTAGTAAAAAACAAATATTTTTGCCGCTAGGGGTATTGGCAGGCGCCATTGGGGTGTTTGTCGCCCTCAGCGCCATGAAGTCGCCGCCACCACAAAAAGCACAACAGGATATCGCCCCTCTGGTTGAGGTAACGCCAGTGGAATTAACGGACGTAACATTAAAAGTGCATTCGTATGGCGAGGTTATGGCGCAAGAGCAAACGGAGCTTGTGGCGCAAGTAAGCGGTCAGGTAGTCTCTGTTTCTGAGCAATTTGTAAAAGGTGGCTTTGTTGCCAAAGGCGATGAACTGCTACGTATTGACCCGAATGATTATGAAGCGGCGCTCATTGAGGCGCAGGCAGGTCTAGCTCAAGCTCAATCAGCACTAGAAATTGAACAAGCACAGGCACATGTGGCTAAAGCTGAATGGCAGCGTATTAAAGACAATGCCAATGAGGTGATCCCCTCAGAGCTGTATTTACGCAAACCGCAACTGGCAGAAAAGCTCGCCAACTTTAGGGCTGCACAAGCGCAAGTGAAACGCGCCAAACGCAATTTAGAGCGCACCTCGATTCGTGCCCCCTTTGATGCCTTAGTAACAGCAAAAAATATTAGTTTAGGTAGTGTTGTCAGCCCAGGTAGTAAACTGGGTCAAGTCGATGCCACCGACATTGCCAAAGTGCGTTTACCGGTTGCCAATCACGATATGCAGTATCTTGTCGACGGCGGCGTCGGCGCGAAAGTCAGTTTACAAAGCGATATCGCTGGCAAAGCGGTGACTTGGCAAGGCACCATAGTGCGTAATGAAGGCGTGGTTGATAAACGTTCACGCATGACCTATCTGGTCGCCTATGTAAACACTCCTTACCAACACAGCGTACCGCTGCGTTTTGGTGCCTACACCAATGCGACTATTACTGGCAAACAACTGCGAAATGCGGCAATAATCCCCAGCCACTTAATCAAAGAAAATCGCGTCGCACTGTTGAATAACGACAATACCCTGGAATTCAGTGCCCTTAATGTTATTCGCGAACAAGACGGTATGGCTTATGTTGACACCGGTTTGACTTCCGGAGAGCAACTCATTACCTCAGCGCTTGAATACCCTACGGAGGGCATGGCACTACGCTTAAATGATGAGCCAACCCAGAAGCCACACACGCAATTGGCACTGAAAGAGGACTAAGTGATGACGCAGCAACGAGAAAAAGGCTTAATCGCTTGGTTTGCGCGTAATCCGGTGGCAGCCAACTTATTGATGGTATTCATCATTGTTGGCGGTATCCTTAGCGCCCTATCTATTCGCAAACAAATGTTCCCACAGTTTGAGAATAACTGGTTAAGTATTCAGGCAGTTTATCCCGGTGCCGCCCCTCAAGAGGTTGAAGAAGGGATCACCATCAAGGTTGAGGAGTCTTTACAGGGCTTGGAGGGGATCAAACGTTTGATCACCTACTCTAACCGTGGCTACTCACAAAGCTGGATTGAGGTCGAAGAGTCTTACGACCCGCAAGAAGTGCTCGATGAAGTAAAAATGCAGGTCGATGCAATTTCCAGTTTCCCTGCGGAGATGGAGCGCCCTAATATTCGCCGGCAAAAGTTTACTCAAGAAGTCATGATTTTGGCTCTCTACGGCGATATGAGTAATTATCAGCTTAAGGAGCTCGGGAATAAGCTGCATGATGAAATGCTCAGTCTGCCGCTAGTGAACTTAGTCGAATTTAACTCCGGCTTGGATTACGAGATAAGCATTGAAGTCAGCCCCGATAAGCTGCGTGAATATGGCCTTACCTTCCGCGATATCGCCACGGCGGTGCGTAACTTCTCGGCCAATATGTCTGCCGGACAAATCCGCTCCGATAACGGTTACATTTCCATGCGCGTGGAAAAACAAGCCTATCGCGGTAATGAATTTGAGAAGCTGCCATTAATTACCCTTGAAGATGGCGCACAAGTCTTTCTCGGGGATGTGGCCACCATTCAAGACGGCTTTGAAGAAGGCCTACAATATTCGAAATACAATGGTAAAAACTCGCTGATGTTCGAGGTGGCAGCCTCCAAAGACCAAGATATCACCCGCGTTGCTGCGGTCATGGATGACTACCTCAAGCGCAAAGAAACCGAATTACCCGCAGGTGTTAAATTAACGCCTATGGTCGATTTAACCTACTACCTCGAAGGTCGTCTCGATATGATGATCGAGAATATGATTTGGGGCGGTGTGTTAGTCATGCTGATGCTAGCCATGTTCCTGCGCATTCGGTTGGCCTTTTGGGTGATGATGGGGTTACCGGTGTCCTTTCTCGGCGCTTTCCTGATGATGCCCGTGGGGCTAGACATCACCATTAACCTTGCCTCACTGTTCGCTTTTATTTTGGTTCTGGGGATCGTTGTAGACGATGCCATTGTGGTAGGCGAGTCGGCCCATGCAGAGATAGAAAAGCATGGCCAGAGTTTAGATAACGTCGTACGCGGCGTAAAACGCGTCGCCGTGCCCGCCACCTTTGGTGTGCTCACCACCGTGGCCGCTTTTTTACCGCAAACACTCGCTTCCGGCCCTGGCGCAGCATTCAGTAAGGCCATAGGCGGCGTTATTATCCTCTGCTTGCTGTTCTCCTTGGTGGAATCAAAACTGATCCTTCCAGCGCACTTGGCGGCGATGAAAAACCGCCCGGTTAACCCACGCAACCCGTTGCATCGTTTGCGCAGTCGCTTTGATGCGGGCTTAAAGTACGTGATTGAATCACTATACCGCCCTGCGGTTACCTTGTGTATTCACTACCGTTACACCGTCATTGTGGGCTTTTTGGGTATTTTAATTGTCAGTGCGGGGCTATTCGCCGGTGGACTCATTAAGTTTATCGCCAACCCAAAAATCCCCCATGATTTCCCTGGCATTAATATCGAAATGAATCTCGCCAGTTCAGAGAGCGCAACCTTGGCTACGGCTCGCAAAATTGAGCAAGTGGTGCTCGATGTTGAAAAGCAAATTGAACAGCAATACGGCCAGCCCATGATCCGCGATATTTCTGTCAACATGCAAGGACGCACTAACGCTCGCTTGATGATGGTATTGGTAGAGCCGCATTTGCGTCCTATGGATACCTTTGCACTCAGTGCTCTGTGGCGTGAAAATATGCCGCCACTGCCGGGACTGAAATCAATGACCATCGACGATAGCATCATGAATGGCGGCGGTCGTGATGATGGCGATATCAGCTTCCGTTTAGAGGGTCGAGATAACGAACAATTGAAAGAAGTGGCCGCCAAACTCAAAGACAAACTTGCCACCATGGCCGGTGTAGGTGATATCAATGACTCCATGCAAAGCGCCACCGAAGAAGTACAGCTGGATTTAAAACCTATTGCCTACAGCTTAGGGCTGACCTTGGCCGATGTTGCATCGCAGGTGAACTTTAGCTTTTACGGTTTAGAGGCGCAGCGCATTCTTCGCGATGGCGAAGAGTTAAAAGTGATGATCCGCTACCCCATTGAACAGCGAAACTCCATCAGTGAAATCAATGATGTGCGCATTATCACGCCTGCTGGCGCAGAAGTGCCGCTGGCAGAAGTAGCTGAGGTGACGCTGGTCGACGGTGTTAACCGCATCCGTCGCGAAAATGCCAAGCGCACGGTTAACGTGTGGGCTGCGGTAGACCCCAATCAAGCTGAACCCTTTACTATTGCCCGAGAGATCCGTGATGAGTATCTGCCAGCCTTGTTGAAGAACTACCCCGGCGTACAAAGTAAAGTTGCTGGACGCGTGCAAGAGGAAATGGAAAGCGTTGCCGAGCAAATCCGCGACTTAGTGCTATCGCTGATGATTATCTTTGCGTTATTGGCAATTCCTTTGCGCTCTTACACCCAGCCCTTGTTGATCATGTCGGTGATCCCCTTTGGCGTGGTCGGCGCAGTTTATGGCCATGTGTTTATGGGCATGACCATGAGTAGCCTGTCATTCTTTGGCATTATCGCCGTGGCCGGTGTGGTGGTTAACGATTCGCTGGTCATGGTGGACTTTGTCAATAAAGCGCGTGCCCAGGGTATCGCTATAAAAGATGCGGTGGTCGAAGCGGGCTGCAAGCGTTTTCGCGCTATTTTGCTTACCTCAATCACCACCTTTATCGGCCTTATCCCGATTATCACTGAAACCAGCTTGCAGGCACAGATTGTGATCCCTATGGCGGTTTCCTTGGCTTTCGGGGTGCTCTTTGCAACGGTGATCACCTTGGTACTCATTCCTTGCCAATATGTGGCACTGGAAGATGCCAAGCGTCTGATGCGCAAATGGTTCTCTCGCCCTGAGCCAGGCACCGAAGTAAGTGATAAACAGGCTGCACAACATAATTAAGCATTGTTACTAACCCAACCATAAAGCCCCGCATCGCGGGGCTTTTTTTGAGCTAGCCATTTATTTGAGAGGTTATAAGCTAATCGCTGCAGGCCAGTAATCACGGTTTTTACTTCAAGGCTGTTAAGAGCGAGGAGCGGACGTTCGCACTCTCACTAATCTTGAAAGTGCTTTTCTAATACGAGCAAAATGTAGCTCCGGCTGATGCGTTATAGATTTTCCCCAATCGACATCTGTGATTTCAATCACCCTCCTAAGTCTCGATGAACCCACCCAAGGAATAAGCTTTCCTGTTGTGAAGTGTTACCATTTCAATTAATGTATGATTTAACTGCTTTTAGAGTTTTATTAGTGCACCTATGTGTAGATCTCACTAATAATCTGTTACGTTTTAAAGGAAAATCAAAAATGGATATACTGAATAAAATCTCAATTGCTATGCTCATGACTCTGGCAACAGCATGCAGCAGTACTCATAAAACCACAACCTCAGAAGAGCCAATTGCCTTTTCGCCGAATAAAACCATCACTTCAGAAGAGTCAATTTCCTTTTCAGTAAATAAAACCAGCTCAGTTTATGAGTTAAATTGCAAACCCCTGAACAGCACAGTTGCTAAAAATGCCTCATGGGTTCAAACATGCAACTCTACGGCATACGAATTTTTAGTTTCTGAAACTAACACAGGTGTCATATTTGAAAAAGAAATTAGCCAACAACCTTTTGGGCAAGCCGCAATTTTCATGGCCAACATGCTAAAAAGTAATCCACAAAATTTCGAGGCAACTTCCATTAGACAGACATATTCCTTTAAGCAATAAGGTATAACAATTTGCTATATTTCGTTGTGGTCTTTCAGCAAAGCGTGATGAAGCTCCAATGCATATGAGAACTTTTTACATTTGTAAAAATTCAAATTGTGTTCAATTTCGCTCTTTGCTGCCAACTTAGGGATGAGCACTTTTTAGAGAACTGCCAATCCGCAAGGATTTGGCTCTTTTTCGCGAAGGTGCTCAATAAGCTTTCAAGGAAGCTAAGGCTTACTCTGTTGGCAGTGTTCTATCATTTTTGGCTATTTTAGAACTTGGCTATGCATAAAAATTCACTATAACCACTCGCTAGCGCTCGTTGGGATGTAAACATGTGGGCCCCCTCCGCTTCGTTGTATATCATAGCCTGCATATTTTTGGAGTGTTATATAGCACCGGAAATTACATAGACATTCCAGTAATTCAAAAAAGGTAGTAGTAACATTGCTGAGCCACTTGAGTATGATCTTAACGAATTAGTTGTAATAGTTTCCCTATCCCGACAACAAAGCTAGAGTTTTGACTTACGTTATCTAGACGAAGGCGATTTGATGGAGTACAGGCATGAGCCAGATATTACTCGCAACTGACTATTGGAAAGAAAAGGTGGTCGCTAGATTGAAAAGGAAATTAACTAATGAGGCCTGTGTAGTTCAAAATAAATCAACGAGCTAACAGAGTATTTACTCAACGGTAGCAACCAACGCGTCCGTGTCTTAAATATAGAGCAACCTACTGTAGTATTTGAAAAATGATAGGGGTCAGTAGGTAGGGCAACAATCAACAGTCATTTATCGATCGAGTCCAAAAGTAGCCGTAGACTGGTATTAAAAAGGCATTAAGTTATTACTCAGCATACAAAATTAATTGAGATTCAATTGCTTGCTTCAGCTATAAATTTTTTTAAAAACCTACGATGCCTCTTTTTATGCCATGTGAGCATGGTGTCTGCTATTTTGACTGCATCTTCTTGATGCTTAACTGCGGTATCATAATCGCCCATTTTGGCATAAGCTCTAGCTAAATTGTGGTGACTATATGCATCCAATGGATAGCGTTTAACCATTTCTGCAAAAATCTTGAGCCCGTCCTCTGGTGCTCTTTCCAGCAAATAAAAACCTAAATTGTTAATCGACTTTTTTGGAGAGACGTCAAATCCATACTTTTGTTTCGATAAATAATCATAATGCTGAACTATAGAAGCAATACCTTGCTGAGATATATCAGACTCAGGAGCTAGACCATTATTAATATCATTGAACATCTTTTCTACTGCAACTATTACAGACAAGAGTGGAAGAGACATAAAGTAATTTTCATCAAAATGCTTGTAATGCCAATCCAGTGATTTGGGAGCATGTGATTCTAATACTTCTTTTAGCTGGTAATAAGACTCTGCTTGATGCTCCTCTTTTATGGTCGTGCCGTGACTGAATAATAGGAACTTAGGCTCGTCTTTTATTTTCGCTAACTTTGGTTGTGTCGTAGACAATATTTTTGCGTAGTCATCTTTAATTTCTGGGCTTATGGCTATATACGCATCGAACATATCGGGTTTGTTTATTAGAGCTGATAGAGTAATTGTTCCGTTAACTCTAAACCCACTCATTATTTTAAAACCATTGGTTCTATATCTCTTATCAATTTCAGGAAGAAGCTGGGCTTCAAAAAAGTCTAATAATGGTGTCGTTTCTCCTGATGGATCGAAAAGCATCCCAGCTCTATTTCCCGGAGCTGGAGTTACAATAATTGTTTGTAACCATGGCCATTCACCATTATGACTGAGCCAATCATGCATACCTCTTAGGTATGTATCTGCATTGGGATGGAAATCAAACATTAATATGTAAGACTTCTCTTTGTTTTTGCTATAACCGGACGGCAAGGCAACATTAAACTTTAAAGGAGCTTTGAAGTTTGGGTGATTGAGTTGAATCTGATCTTGTGAGCTTTTAGCTGACGCATAGGTGTTAATGCACGATAAAAATATGACTATCGTTAAAAAGCGTATTGAAAACATAGCATTCCCTTGACCTTAGTTGACTATCTCAATGCTACCACAGTTGATGATAAAACAACCAACCCAACCTTTAGGAAGTTAATACCTGCCACGGCATTAAAGTGTTCGGCTCAACTATTGCATCGCGAAGAGTGCAGGCTCGCGCCCTCCGCTTATGCGTTGGTATGACTCCCTCTGTCAAGTTAAACACAGCGTTGCCTGCCTAACTTTTTAAGCCCTTAATAATCAGTTTG
>NZ_SGPG01000018.1:0-36586 GCF_004208955.1 Pseudoalteromonas sp. CO325X | reverse complement strand
CGTTAGGCTACCTCAGCCCGCTGGAGTATGAACAACAGTTTGCGTAATAACCTGTCTACTTTTGATGGGGAAGACCAATGTCTATGGGAGTTCAGTGAAAGTTTCAGCCAAAGTTACATTTTTGTATATCGAAAGACCCCCTCACGGGTTTAGGTATACCGGAAGCGTTTGGCCAAGAATTCACTATCTGGGTAATGTCGATACTAGTTGTAGGCTTATTTTTGAAGACGGTGTGGAGGCGTTTGATGGAGATACTGTTGAGTTAGCAATGGGCTTTTTGGATGACACTATTCATGAAGCAAGAATTTACAATGGAATGCCTTTTGAACTATTTGTGATGGATATCAAGATTGCTGAAGGCCAGATCCTGAACATTGAAAAATAGACATATAACAAGATGATAAAGGAAGTGGACGTCTTAAGGTTGGCTAGATGTTCGTTCCTCACAGTTTTTAGCCAATATTAATACGCCTCTTATCATGGCGTTATATTTCACGGAGGATTTAGTGCAATTCCCAGAACTTGAAACATCGCGTTTAAAGTTATCAGCTTTAAACGATAGTGATGCCAAAGCAGTATTTGAGTTATTTTCTGACCCATTAGTTACTCATTATTATGATCTAGAACCGTTTAGTGAGTTATCACAAGCACTAAAGCTGATCGAGTTTTTTCAATCACGGTTTGAGGAAGGTTCAGGTATCCGCTGGGCAATCCGCTTAAGAGAAACCAACCAACTGATAGGAACTTGCGGCTTTAATTCGTGGAACCCTAGAATGAAAAATGCAGTGCTTGGTTATGACTTGATGCCTAACTTTTGGGGTAATGGTTATACAACTGAGGCTGTCCATAAAATTATCAATGCTGCATTTTCTGGAGAGCTTGCATGTGGTGAGCTTAACCGTATTCAAGGTGATACCGTCCCTGGAAATGATGCTTCAGAATCTGTTTTAAGAAAAATAGGCTTTAAAGAAGAAGGTCTACGACGTCAAAGTGGTTACTGGAAAAATCAGTTTCACGACCTTAAATGCTTTGGGCTTATAAGATCAGAGTTCAGTGAAATATAACAAACGCATCAAAATGGACGTCTAACAGTTGGCTGGCGCTCATTTTTCGCTAATTTTAGCCAACTGTTATCCGCACTTTATGCGGGCGTTATACCACTAGGGCAAGTTTGTGCGTGATCAACTGAAAAATTTAACAGAAAAAGATTATTGGGTTTATGGAGTCACCGAGCCTGACTTTGATCATGCTATGAATATCGTTCGAGAAATGATTGACGCTCGTACTGAACAGTACAAAGCTGAGGAAGCTCGAGTAAGGGAAGAGAGTCCAGATGTTGCCGACGACATACTTGATGATGTTGCATACTACAGATACACAGATAATCAGTATCTTTGGCAATTTTCACTCTGGAGACTCCAAGGTCTTATTGAGGCAGTAATTGCTCATCAACTAGTTGAAACTAATAGTACTAAGAAGCTTTTTGGCCTCAAAGCAAAATTAGAAGCATTAAAAGGCATCGGATATAGCATTGAACAACAAGAAATAGATGAGCTTTTACTGTGGGCTAATTTAAGAAACGCCTTGTCTCATGCACCACCAGAGCAGTACAGGCCAGCTCCTTTGCGCGAAGAAGACATCGTTGAATATCACGAATTTGTCAAAAGTTTATATCTTCGCTGGCAAAAAGAGAAAGCCAATATAAACGTGGTATAACAAGTGCCTAAACCAAGGGACGCAAAACAGCAGGCTTGCGCTCCTTCGTCGCTAATATTAGCCTGCTATTTTGCGCCGGTTAGGCAAGCGTTATACGTATTGGAGATCTCATTGAAGCTCGTAGCATTATTTTTATCATACTTTTTTGCGACTATAGTGTTTGCATGTGGAGATCCTTCGACAGAAAAATTTCTTCCTTTCGCTAAGGTTATTAAAAATGGTGAAAGTAAAGATATGAAGTCATTTGAAGTTAACTTTCCCACTCAAGAAAGACGATTTTTCTTGAGCGATATGACAGCTATTTTGCCACAACAATTTCAAATTGAACTAAATCATAGTGATATTAAATATTATGAGGGTAACTATTATACTGCGTATGTAACAGTCAATGATAAAATCACAGAAAACCTTGAAATAGTTGCCAGCTACAATGCTCTAAATAAAGAGGTGACTTCGCTGGTTTTGTGCGGAAACTTTAAACGCTATAAATTAAAACAATTGTTGCAAGCGGCGATTCCAGAAGTACGCCCAATGGAACCACCAAAACCAATTATTGAGAAGTAAAATACGTATAACAAGGTAATTATGGATGGGACGTCTAAAGCTTGGCTGGCGCTCATTCTTCGCGATTATAGCCAAGCATTTATACGCCCCATATTACGGCGTTACCGAATAAATACGTTAACTCAATTCTGTCCAAAAATGAGGTGGTTTGAACGTCTGATTATTTAATTGGTTGTATGATGCACTAGCCGAACGACTGAAAATGCACAAAAGGGACACGCGAGGGTCAATATCTGGAAAATATGGGACTTTTTGTCATCTTTTACTTCAAACTCATGTCAACTTATACTTCCATGAAATCCAGATACAGCCCGGAACAAGGGCTCGTACTATATCAACTTATACTTCAAACAAGCTCACTGAAAAAGCACAGCTGGCTCTGTCCTCTAGCCAGCTGTTTCAATATCAATAGCCCATTATGTAACCAAACCAGTTAAAGCTCAGCGTGGGGGCCAAACACTTCGTAGTGTATACGATGATCACTCACCCCCAGGGCGATTAAGTGGGTTTTTACAAACTTCATAAAGGCCAGCGGACCACACACGTAAAAATCACCATCGTCGATGGGCAGTGTGATAGCACAGAAGTTCATGAAGCCGTTAAATGTATTTACCATGTCGCCTGGCTCGTGGTTATACCAGGTCGCATGTTGCCAGTGGTGATCAGCGCATAGCGTTGCGGTGCGCTGAGCGAACGAGTGTTGAGCACGGGTCTCGCAGGCATGGAGATAGGTTACAGGGAAGGGGTAATTACGTGCGGCTAGGGTTTCTAACATGGCTTGCATGGGCGTTACGCCTACGCCTGCAGATATTAATACCACAGGGGCTTGTCGGTCTTGCCAGAAAAAATCTCCCGTTGGCGCATGTAAGTCAACAATGTCGCCAAGTTTAAGATGATCATGTAGGAAGTTCGACATGACTCCTGTATGTTCACCCACTTCACGCTTGACCGAGATGCGGTAACTTTTGCCGTTTGCTGTGCTCGATAGCGAGTATTGGCGGATTTCGGTGTGGGCCGAAGTAGAGGGCTTAAGTTCAATAGCAAGGTATTGCCCGGGTTTAAAGTCCATCACTGCTTGCTGATCAACGGGCTCGAATGTAAAGCTGGTGACCAGCTGTGATTCCTTTACCTTGTGAGTCAAGCTAAAGGCGCGCTTGCCGCGCCAGCCACCGCTTGCTTGCTCGCGAGCTGTATAAAGTGTCTGCTCACGCTGAGTAAACAGTTGTGCCAACACCGTATAGGCAGCGCGCCAAGCCTGCTCAACCTCACAACTAAAGTGGTCACCTAGCAGCTCGCGCATGGTTTCAATTAAATGATGACCAACGATGTGGTAATCATCAGGCTGTATGTTAAAGCTCACATGCTTGTTAGCAATACGCTCCACAGCGTGCTTGAGTACAGCGACATTATCAAGGTTGTTAGCATAGGCCATTATAGCTTCAAATAATGCCACTTTCTGGCGTCCTGAATGTTGATTACTTAAGTTAAATACGTCTTTTAATTCAGGGTTATGGGTAAACATCCGTTGATAAAAATGTTCGGTCACTGTCGGCCCTGCTGCACTTATTAAAGGCAGCGTTGATTTAACCGTATTGATGTGGTGTGAAGATAACATGCATACTCCGCAAAGTTATTGGCGCGGTGCACTGAGCACCGGCCAGTAGGTGAACAAGAAAATCGTGAATGAAGCAACCCAAAGCGCGGCGCTCAAGGCCCAGCCTACAAATGCATGGCCAGTCAACGTCAGAGTAAAGCGCAGCAATGTAGCCCCAACCAAGCATATAAAAGCGGCTGTAATCTGGGGTTTAACGTTGAGTTTGCGCCCCGTGTGCCCTAACGAGACGCGACTTATCATCGCCAGGATCATCAAACCAATGGCTCCGAGGGTAATTAGGTGCAGGGCGTTGCTAAAGAGTAATGTGTCGATGTAGTAACTCAGACCTAGCGCAATAAGCCCGAGCCCCATAAAGGCGTATGCGCTATGCAGCGACCACAGCAAAGGCATGGTGAAGGTACTTAAGCTAGACCACGCTTTCATACGAATAAGGTGCACGCACCCTGTGACTATCAACAATATGGCTGGGGAAAAGGGCAATAATTCGAAGTGACTGGTGATAAACACAACCAGGCAAGTGACCGTGAGTGGCAGCTGTATTTTCTCTGCCCATATCATCGGTGTTTGGGTATCAATATTTGCACCGCGAGCCGTAAAAAACGGGATCACCCGGCCGCCAACGACCCCAATGAGAAGCGTAAACAGCAATACAGCTGAGCGGATAAGGTGCAACGCGATTAAATGCTCACCCATGAGCGCGAGCATCAAGGTGGCTGCGTTTAGTGTCGCCAATGCCATTAGCATGGGCACGAAAAGGTAGTTGCGCACATTGCCCGCGCTGAAAACGATACGCGTAAAGGTGAATACAATGACGGCCCACCATAAAAGCGACATAATTAACGCGGCGATAATAGTGGTGTGCGTGTTAATAAATACCAGTATACGAATACACAACCAAAGTAACAGTAAAGCTGCCACGGGGAGGCCCGTTATACTGGGCAACCCTGTCCATGTTTGCACCGCTGTCATTATAAAACCAACGGCGATGAGCGCTGCAAAACCAAAGATCATTTCATGACTGTGCCACAGCACGGCTGGCAATATTGGTTGCGGTAAAGTGATGAGCCCGGCCAGCATCGTTGCCCATAAGGCAATGGCTGTCGCCGCAAATAGCGCGCCAGTTAAGAAAAATGAGCGAAACGCTAATTGCCAAAACGGATGGTGAAAGCCATTTTGTTTATTGTCGGGCGTGTTGGGTTCTTGTATTTGCATTTAAAACACCCTGTAGCCCAAGCCATAAACGCCGACACAACGCACCACATACGCCAACTTAAAGATTGCCGCGAACACTATGGTGCCGATATGAGCAGTTATCTGCATGGAGATGGGTAAATATGAGTCGAAATAAAAGCTCATTAATAGGCTGCAAATCACGAGGCCAAGTGACAACACCATGCTCCAGTTAGCAGCAATAATGCATTTTTGAAAGCTTAACTGTGCCCCCTCGAGTGCATGATTAGTGGGAAGAACAAACTGCGAGTACATAGGCGCTCCTACAAATGAATCTATTGGAGCTATATCAAAACTAGTGCCATCTTTTTAACTTGTTGATAAATATAAGGTATCTAATGAATTAGATTGTTTTTGTGTCATTAAGACATACTTGTTATGCGTGTCTTAATGACTACAATGGAGTTAAAATGAACTCGGGCCACGTATATGAACCGCCTTACCGACAACCAGCTTTTGGAATTATCCATCACCCTCGCGCAGAGCGTCGCCAGTCAACAGCGCTTTGATGAATTGCTCAGTGCCATTCGTAAAGTGATCACCTGTGATGCCATCATGTTACTGGCTCACAAAGGCGACTATTTACAGCCTCTGGCTCATCAAGGGCTGAGCCATGAAATACTTGGGCGTCGCTTTGTTATTGCTGAGCACCCTCGGTTTGTTGCGATTTGTCAGTCATTAACAGCCACGCGTTTTCCCGCAGAGTGTGAACTGGCTGACCCATATGATGGCTTACTCACGGCCATGGAGGGCGACTTACCTGTGCATGCGTGTATGGGGATCCCGCTGTATTTCCAAAATCAGCTACTTGGTGTATTAACGTTGGATAGTCTATCTCCAGGGGTGTTTGATTCACTTTCAGAACGCTCATTGGCGTTAATTGCATCCATGGCCTCGGTGAGCTTACATACGGCACTGACTGTTGATTTGCTCGAGGCCAATGTCAGCCATTCACAAGAAGTATTGCGTGCTCTGAGCGTACCCAGTGCTTCAGGCTGTCCGGCGGAAATCATTGGCCAAAGCCCGTGCATTGATAAACTTAAAAATGAAATTTCCTTGGTGGCCCCATCCAATTACTCGGTACTTATTGAAGGCGAAAGCGGCACAGGTAAAGAGCTGGTGGCGCACAGTGTGCATCAGCAATCAAGCCGGGGTGACCAAGCGCTTATTTATGTCAATTGCGCGGCGCTGCCAGAGAACTTGGTAGAGAGCGAATTATTTGGTCATATTAAAGGTGCGTTTACCGGGGCTGAGCGCAAACGAGCCGGTAAGTTTGTCATTGCCAGCGGTGGCACCTTGTTTTTAGATGAGGTGGGGGAGTTACCCTTAGCTGCGCAAAGTAAGCTTTTACGGGCGTTACAAAGTAATGAGATTCAACCTGTTGGCCAAGATGAAGTGATAAAGGTGGATGTGCGTGTTATTGCCGCCACCAATCGTGATTTAAAAGCTGAGGTGGAAAGCGGGCGCTTTCGCAGCGACTTGTATCACCGCCTCAACGTATACCCATTAAAAGTGCCGCCTTTACGTGAGCGTATGGCAGACATCCCACTATTGGCTGGTTTCTTTATCGAGCGTGCAAGGCGAAAACTCGGTGTAAACCAGCTGAAAATTTCCCCAGCGCTTTTAGACAGACTCGCCCAGTATACTTGGCCGGGCAATGTTCGCGAGTTTGAGCACTTATTGAACCGCGCAGCATTAAAGGCCTGTGCCAAAGTACCAATACACAGCCGCCATGATAGCCTAGTGACTGTGACGCTCGGTGACTGCGATGAACTGCATGAGACAACGCAAAGAAAATCAGACCCGCTAAACACCGAGGAGAACACGCAAACGCCACTTCTATCAGATATAACGCCTGGCTCCATGACGACAGAGCAACCGATTAATTTGCGCCAGGCTGTGGATGATTACCAACGCCGGATAGTCAAACATGCCTTACAGGCTCATCAAGGCAACTGGAGCCGAACAGCCAAGCATTTAGGTGTTGATCGCGCCAACTTAATTCGTCTGGCTAAGCGTTTGCAAATACACGTTGAGAAAGTCGTGTTTTAAAAAAGGCGATGATTGACTTCGGGGTCACTAGCTAAAGAGCAGTCACTACTTAAATGATCATTAAAGAAAACGCTGTGTCGAAGAGGTTTGCTTAGTGTGACAGCATAATTAAGCAATAAAGTAGACGCTGCGCCCATGACTAAACTCGTTTTGTGGTGTCGCTTTTCAATATGTTTAACGCTATCTTTATTGAGCGTCTTGTTTGTTGTGAGAGTGTAAATGACCGAACTAAGTAAAATTCTCGTGATTGATGATGAGCCCATTAATACCCTTCAGCTTGAACATGCGTTGGCGGGGATAGGTGAGGTTCAATCATGTAACGAGAGCAGCGAAGCGATGGCGCTTATTGCCGATTTTAAGCCAGATATTTTGTTGCTCGATTTAGAAATGCCCACAATTAGTGGTTTTGACTTACTGGCCCAAATTCAATGCCAGCCCTCACTTTGTGCGCTGCGCATTATAGTTATCACTGCGCACAACGACCCGGAAATCGAAGAGCGCGCACTCGCGCTGGGTGCCATCGACTTTATCTCCAAACCTTTGAATCTTACGTTATGCCGTATGCGAGTAGAGAACCATGCCAAAGTGCGTGCACAAGAGCGAGCATTGGAAAAGACACAAAGGTTACTTGCGGCAGAAAAAGAGCATCTGCGCATTACCCTAGACTCTATCGCGGATGGCGTAATTTCGACCGATGAGCATGCCTTTATCACTTACCTGAACCCGGTCGCACAACGTTTGACCGGTTGGTCGCAAACCGCTGCTAAGGGACGACATATTGAAGAGGTGATGAAGCTAAGGGATGCCTCAACGAAAGAAGCGTCTATTAATCCTTTGACCGTGGCATTAAAAGAAAATAGGCCTGTGGCCATGGCAATAAATACTCAACTGGTCAGTAAACAAGGGCTGGAGTATCGCGTGGAGGACAGTGCTGCGCCAATCCTTGACGAACAACGTCAACAGCGTGGTGCCGTGATGGTGTTTCAGGACGTGAGTGAAACCCTCGCTATGTCAGTGCAAATGACCTACCTCGCTCATCATGATCAGCTCACCGCACTGCCTAATCGAGTACTGTTGCACGACCGGCTTACACAAGGTATTGCCAGAGCTTCGGCCGGCAAACGTAAAGTGAGCTTAATGCTGCTTGATTTAGACAACTTTAAATATATAAACGACGCCATGGGCCATCACATCGGCGATGAAATTATCGCGCATGTTGGCCACAGTCTTGACCGCTTTGCCTGTAGTGATATTACTGTTGCTCGTGTCGGCGGCGATGAGTTTGCGTTGGTGGTGCCGCAAGAGAAAAGTTCGTTCGGGTTGGAGGGGTTAATTAGCCAGTTGCTAGATGTCATCGCTAAGCCTTTTCGGTTGGGAGGTGAGCAACACAACTTGAGTGCCAGTGTGGGTATCAGCGTCTATCCAGACGATGCCTCCAGTGTTGAAGAAATGCTTCGTCATGCCGACTCAGCTATGTATAAGGCGAAACAAGCAGGGGCGAATAGTTACTGTTATTTCAGCGATGATTTACAACATGAAATGAACCAACGCTTAGCTGTCGGCTATACGCTTCGTGAAGCACTGGAGCAAAACGCGTTAGAAGTTCACTATCAGCCTAAATTTGACTTAAATACCAATAGCATTATCGGAACAGAGGGGTTAGTGCGATTAAGAGACGCAGATGGCAAGTTAATATCACCAGCTCAGTTTATTGAATATGCTGAAGAGTCAGGGTTGATTTATCGCCTTGGTGAACAGGTTCTAGAGCAATGCTGCCGTGACGCCAAAGCATGGCTCGATGCTGGGCATGCGCAGAAAGTAGCGGTTAATATATCGGCAAAGCAGTTTTCTGACTCTGCGCTGGTCGATACCGTTGCCGCTATACTTGAGAAAACTCAGCTGCCGAGTCGATATTTAGAGCTCGAGGTTACTGAATCTGCCCTTATAGACAGTTACGAGCAAACGGTCACTCAACTACAATCTATTGCCGATATGGGCGTAAGCATTGCTCTTGATGACTTTGGTACCGGCTACTCAAGCCTTTCTTATCTAAGGCTCTTCCCCCTGAATGTGTTGAAAATAGACCAATCTTTTGTGCGAGATATGCTGGCAGAGCCCCAAGCGTTAGATATTGTGACGGCTATCATAGATCTAGCAAATTCGTTAGGCTTGAAAATTGTCGCAGAGGGCATTGAAACCGAACCGCAAGCCAAAAAGCTCCGTTCTTTGGGGTGCGGCATTGGCCAAGGGTATTTACTGGCTAAACCTATGGTATCTGTGTCATTGTCACAATTATTAGAGCAACAAGCAGCAGGAACGCTATGCACCTAGATATAAAACCGCTTTCCCAGTGTAAAGTGCTGGTGGTCGACGATGATGAAATTGCGCGGCTAACCTTAGAAGCAATGTTGGAAGAGTACTTTGATGTCACTACATTGAGTGATAGTTCCCAGGTTTTAGCGCACTGCGCTGCTGAGATACCCGATTTAATTCTACTCGACGTTAATATGCCCCATATTAGTGGCTTAGAGGTCTGTAAAGAGCTAAAACAAAGCGCCTTGCTTGAACAAGTGCCTGTGGTCTTTGTGACTGGCACCTATGACACCCAATCGCAAAATGCATGCTGGGAGGCGGGAGCCAGTGATTTTATCGGTAAACCCGTTGCTGCCTCTACGTTAATTCACCGAACGCAAAATCACCTTGAAAATAAACTGAGACTGGAAGCACTCATTAAGCTCACATATAAAGACTCTTTGACAGGACTTTACAATCGCCACTACTTAGACGAGGAAGTCGTGAACTCACTGCGTCAATCGATGCGTGAGAGCAGGCCTTTTAGTGTATTGATGGTAGATATTGACCTCTTTAAACAATACAACGACCACTATGGCCATCCCCAAGGCGATGAGTGCCTTAAGCAAGTTGCGCAGGTGTTGCAACAGAGCTTGCGTAGACCCCATGATGTGGCGATACGCTTTGGCGGTGAGGAGTTCTTAGTGATCATGCCCTATACGGATGCAAGTGGTTGCGAATTTATTTGCAAGCAAATAATGAATAATTTAAGCGTAGCTAATCTTAAACATGACTATTCGCCGTCTTCGCGGGTGACCGTTAGTATTGGTGCTACAACCAGTAATCAGAACGCTGAAGTAGCCCTTGAAACACTGATAGCGGATGCAGATCAAGCCCTTTACGAGGCTAAACGAGCGGGTCGAAACCGGTATCAGTGTCTCGATTAAGTACTGCCAAGAGGGAAGAAAATTTTTCTAATTTAAGGGCTTAGTCTACACTTTGTAGCAAACTTAACGACAGGAGTCCGGTTGATGAGCTACTCTCCCACACGTCGGCGATTTTTACGTACCCTAGGTCAGGGGGCGGCGGTATCAACGCTTGCTCTCAAAGCGCCCTATGTCTTCGCAAAGAAAAAAGTCACCCTTAGGGTCATGGGCACACATGTGACCTTACAAGAAGAGCTACGCCAACGAGCGATGCGCGAGTTGGGTATTCACTTGGTGTTTTCCCCTATGGGCAGTGCGGCACTGTTACAAAAGGCAGCGGCAGACCCAAGCTCGTTTGATGTATACGAGCAATGGTCGGACTCTATTAATATTTTATGGCAAGCAGGCGCGATACAACCCATTGACGTTGATAGGTTAACTTACTGGGATGAAATTAATAACCTAACAAAAACGGGGCAACTGACCGAAAACGCACGAGTGGGGGCAGGGGATGCGCCCAATAAAATCTTGTATGTGCAGGATGATGGCCAATTAGGGCCGCAGACCTCAGACAAGGTTAGCTTTATGCCTTACGTGCACAACGTTGACTCCTTCGGCTATAACACTCAGCACATTGCTAAAGGCCGGGCTTATGAAACAGAGTCTTGGTCATGGCTCTTGGATGAGCAAAACAAAGGGAAAGTAGCGCTTGTCAATGCACCAACCATCGGTATTTTTGATGCTGCTTTGGCAGTGCAGGGCCAAGGGCTCATGACATTTAAAGACATGGGCAATATGTCCATTGCTGAAATTGATAAGCTGTTCAGTATTTTGCTTGCTAAAAAGCGCCAAGGTCATTTCTCTGGCTTTTGGACCTCCGTACCCCAGTCGGTCGATTTTATGAAAACGAACCGTGTGCATATACAAAGCATGTTTTCACCGGGAGTGAGCGCCTGCCGAGGGCAAGGAATCCCTGTGGTCTATGCAGCGCCTAAGGAAGGCTACCGGGCATGGCATGGGGTCATGTGTTTATCAGCACACACCTCCGGAGCTGTCAAAGACGCAGCGTATGAATATATGAATTGGTGGTTATCAGGTTACCCAGGGGCCTTTATTGCACGCCAAGGCTACTATATTTCTAACCCCCAGCGTAGTCAGCCATTGATGTCCAAAGCAGAGTGGCAATATTGGTATGAGGGTCATGAAGCCAGTATGGATTTGCGTGGCACTGATGGCAAGGTATCGGTCCGGGCTGGGCAAATACGTAACGGTGGCAGTTACACAAAACGTTTTTCTAATGTTGCGGTGTGGAATACGGTGATGCCAAATTACGACTATAGTCTTGATAAATGGTATGAATTACTCAATGCGTAAGGATAGGTGGTGATTGAATTCATATCTCGCTCCGTTGCCGCAAAAATTACTTTAGCATTGACGCTGGTGGTGGTTACATTGGTTGCCAGTTACCTTGTAATGGACCGCAGGCTAAAGAGTATAGAACGCTCTGTTGATGATATTACCGAAATCAGCAACCACGCTATCGGTATTTTGCGTATTAATAAAGACATTGTTGAAATGCAACGCGATATTTCGGTATATGGGGCCTCTGGGAGTATCGCCGTATTTGAAAAAATAGAGCAAAACTACCGCAGTATTCAGCAGCGCCTTGATATACTCGATGACGCCAGTGTAGCGCCTAGCGAGCAAACCTATATTGATGCAATGAACGATTTGGTCGAGCGCTATGGTAACAACCTCGCGGTGTTGACTAAACGCTACACCATCCGCAGCTCACTGATTGATGACGATTTACCAAGAATTTATCAAGGTGCCATTGACCGTCTAGAGGGCCTTAAAGAATTATCCACTAATACCGACGAGCTTCTTGCGCTCACCGAGGCAATAAACTCTTGGCACCGTTTGCACTATAACGCTCGATTGTTTTTAACAAAAAAAGATTATGCTAAGCGCCAAGAAGTCAGACAAATTATTAAGACGATTTTAGCTTTCGATCGCAATCTCAGTGCGCAGTTAGTGAATAAGTATCCAGAGTTAGTAGGCTCAATCGTGCCATTGGTAAAAGCGTATCAGAGCGCATTTAATAAAAGTGTGCAGGCCAACCGTAATTATTTCACCTTAGTTAATGTAGTGATGGCAGGAGATGCCATTGAATTTAGCGCCCTAGCGGATACATTAAGAGAGCAATCACTTGAAAGACTGCAGCAAATCAAGCATACGGCAGAGTCCAGTGTTTCGAATACAACTCAGATCCTTAATTTCTTGGGGATGTCGGCTGCACTTTATATTGTCGTTCTGGCGCTGTTTTTCCAC
Source organism: Pseudoalteromonas sp. CO325X (assembly GCF_004208955.1). Lineage (NCBI taxonomy): Bacteria > Pseudomonadati > Pseudomonadota > Gammaproteobacteria > Alteromonadales > Pseudoalteromonadaceae > Pseudoalteromonas > Pseudoalteromonas sp. CO325X. Next base: position 23,860 of record NZ_SGPG01000018.1, on the reverse strand, counting down.
TTTCATATTGCCAAAGCGGTGCGCAGACTGACCAATAGTTTTCGTTGTTTTTTACAAGGTGATTTATCTGCACCGATTACTGACACTGAACGCAAAGATGAAATAGGCGTCTTAGCTGGCGCTGCTAATCGTTTTCGCGAACTCAGTAAAGACTTAATTGTTGCTAAACAGGCAGCTGAGCGTACGAGCAAGGTGAAGTCAGAGTTTTTAGCCAATATGAGCCATGAAATTCGCACGCCCATGAATGGTATACTCGGTATGGCAAGGCAGCTTAGTAACACGGCATTAAGCCCAGAACAAAAACGCATGTTGGGTATGATTCGCTCTTCTGGCACGAGTTTGCTGGTGATCATTAACGATATCCTCGATTTAAGTAAAATTGAGGCTGGGAAAATTGAATTAGAATATCAGCCTGTCGAGCTTACTTCCCTTCTTGAGGAACTTCGTCACCTTTTTGCTGCGCAAACTGAGGCCAAAGGTGTTCAGTTATTTATTAGCGCAACACAGAGCGACAATAATCTTATTTTTGACGCAGATGAGACCCGGTTAAAGCAAATACTCATGAATTTGTTAGGCAATGCCGTGAAATTCACCGAAAAAGGCAGTGTGGCTTTGAATGTGACCATAAGCCAGCAAAAAGGCGATGATCTAACATTACTGTTTAGTATCTCAGATACAGGGATTGGCATAGCACCAGAGCATATCTCCTCGCTTTTTGAAGCCTTTTCTCAAGCTGATACATCCATTACTCGACGTTTTGGCGGTACGGGCCTGGGACTCACCATTACCAGCAAACTATTGGCGCTAATGGGAAGCGCTTTAAAGGTGGAAAGTGAGCTTGGCCAAGGTACGCATTTTTACTTTGAGCTCAGCACTCAAGTGAGTGCGCACAAGCAACAGACCGATGTAAGCTTGCAAGAACAGAATATCCACGAGCAAGACCTATCAACACTGAGCGTGCTGGTTGTCGAGGATAATGAGATTAATCAAGTGGTGACAGAGGCGCTACTTAATGAGTTCGGGATATCGGCTATCAGTATGGCAAGCGATGGGGAGCAGGCGATTGCCATGTGTGAGGCTGGAGCTTATGACATTATCTTTATGGACATGCAAATGCCAGTACTTGATGGCCCGCAGGCGACGCGCGTAATTAAAACGTTGCCCAGTTACGGCTCAGTCCCAGTGGTTGCGCTAACGGCCAATGTGCTATCGGCAGACCGACAACGCTGCTTTGATGCAGGGATGGATGATTTTCTTACTAAACCTATTGAGTATGAGCAATTGTCTGCGGTCTTGCGCAAGTGGTGCACTGACAGTGAACCGCTCTGTGATATAAATAATTAGCAGGGAAGTAAACATGAGCAAAGCAAAACACAGCAGTTCAAGAAAACTAAAGTCCGGTGCCTTTATATGGGCAGCGACCTTATTATTTGTACTTATTACCACTGCCACAGTGTTCATATTTGAAGGGAATGTAAAACAAAATACATTAAAGCAGATACGTGTAGACCGGGAGGAAACTGCGGAGCGACTTAAAGAAGTGGTGACTAAATCCGTTGCTAACTATAAGGCCAACCTGCGTTTTTTACATTCTACGCCGCCAATCTCTGGGTTGCCCCGAGCACATTTTAATAACGGCGTTGATGCTTATGATGGAACCACGTACACACAATGGAAAGAACGTCTCGAAACCATTTTTATCGGTTTTATGGAGAACAACCTTGCTGTAGAGCAACTACGGGTCATCGCCATAAATGCCGAAGGCAATGAATTGGTTCGTGTGCAGCGTCGTGGCGCTGCAGTGGAAGCCGTGCCGGATTATTCCTTACAGAATAAAGCGGGTGAAGGATATTTCTTACCCAGCTCACAGCTGGGGTTAAACCAAATTTACATGTCGCCGTTATCGTTAAATCGTGAATTTGGTGATATATCCTTCCCCTATAAACCTATGTTGCGTTTTGCAATACCTATTTACAGTGAGCAAGGCAAGCGGTTCGCGTTTTTGATTATGAATGTCAATGCCAACCAGCTTATCTCACAACTAGTAGAAACCACGTTTGATTATTCACATCTAGTGATCACCAGCTCTGAGGGGGATGTTATTTACCACCCCAACGAGCAGTATCGATTCACTCGTGATTTAGCTCCAGATATAACCTGGTCGTCGCTATATAGCAGGCCTATTGAGTATGAAAATACATACTTTGCAGAGCAACGCTTTTCAGAGCAACAGGGCGTGTATATCTATTCTGAAAAAGTACAAACTCGGCCTAACAATAAGTATGGGTTTGTTAACTTTAATGTACTCACTCCTGAAACCCACATTAACGGGATTATAAATGAGAAGCGGCTTTTAACTTATTCATTTTTAACCGTGGTTGTGCTGCTCTCTTCAGTTTTAATTGTTACTTTTCATCGCAGCGCCATTCGCAGTCAATTGCTTGCGGACGCGCGTCGTGAGTCCTCAGCGATTGTGGAGGGTTCGATTGATGCCATAGTCGGTATTGATTTAAAGGGGCAAATAACGAGTATAAATCATGCTGCTGAGCAGCTGTTGGTTGTCACTAGCCAAGCTGGAATTGGTAAATATTACGAGCAACTATCGCTGTTACAAAAACTACCGGTGGAAAAGTACATTACTGATTTGCAAACATCGGAAACACAGATAAAAGATCAGTGTGAAGTGGCTATTGACGAGCGTGCTTTATATTTGGCTATTTCGGTTAGCCCCGTCGTATCTGAATCTCAAGATTTAATAGGTATTGCGCTCATTATTCGCGATATCAGTAAAGAAAAAGCGGCAGAGCTGAAAGTCAAACGCCTAAATTCTGAATTAGAGGCCAAGGTCCGACAGCGTACCCAAGCTCTCGCGCAAGCTAAAGATGAAGCCCTAAAGAATAGTGATATCAAAAGCGCATTTATTTCTAATATCAGTCACGAACTACGTACCCCTCTTAACGGTGTGATTGGCACGCTCAACATTTTAAAGCGCGAGCCACTGCCCGAGAAGGCTAAGAAATTAACCGATATGATGGAGCTAAGCGCGTCTAACTTAAGGCTGCTGATAAACGATATTTTAGATTTATCAAAAATAGAAGCCGGAAAGCTCGATTTAAATGCCAAACCTTTTGACCCCGTGTCGCTACTGGAAAGCTTGGTTGAGTCCTGTGCTGCTCGTGCCTATGACAAGGGGTTGGAAGTGTTTATCGATACCCAGCAGCTGTGCTTCACGCAGGTAGTGGCCGATCCTCTTCGCTTTACGCAAATAGTGAATAACCTTATCAGTAACGCCATTAAATTCACGGAACAAGGGTATATTCGTGTCATTGCTACAGGTGATGTCATTGATGGCCAATCATATCGTTTACAGGTTAGTGTGGAAGATAGTGGTATAGGGATTAATGAGCAGGCACAATCGCAGTTATTCAAGGCATTCAGCCAAGCCGATGGCAACATTGCCGCACGCTATGGGGGAACGGGCCTTGGGTTATCTATTTGCAAGCAATTATGCCAATTAATGGCCGGAGATATTAGTGTAAGCAGCCAAGAAGGTGAAGGCAGCACGTTTAGCTTTTATATCTCCATGCCCTTAGAAAGTGTCGCGATAGCGCAAAAAACAGCCTATTTCGCTGACAAATCCTGTGCGGTGATCTGTACCTATGAGTATGCACGCGCCCATGTACAACGCTTGATTGAAGGCGAAGGAGGGCGTGTTCACACTGATATAGAACAGGTATCCAATGGATCACTAGGGTGCGACTTTATCTTTATCGATGGTGTTTCTTACAGTGTAGAAGAGCTAAGTAAGGTGGTCACCAAGTGGCAGCAAGACTGCCCACAAGCCCAACTTGTATTGCTACAGCAACCGGGTACGGGATCGCCAAAAAGCCTCAGTGTTGATGTTGTTACAATCAGTAAGCCTTTGACTCACAGCGACTTGTTAAGGCTCATAGGCGCAAAAGAGGTCATACCCTCAACGCGCGGACAAAATGATGCTAATGAGCGCGCTGATGATATCTCTGAGGAGTTAATCCAGCGCATTAGTGGTTGTCGAGTGTTGATAGTTGATGATAATGAAATCAATGTTGAAGTGGCGTGCGGCGTATTAAATACTTTGCCAGTAGAGCTTGAAAAAGCGTATAACGGCAAACAAGCCATTGATATGTTGCAAAACAGTGCGCGCGAGGGCAAAGCCATTAACTGTGTGTTGATGGATTGTCAGATGCCTGTTCTCGACGGTTACCAAACTAGCGAGCAAATTCGTGCGGGTGTCGCCGGTTCTGAGTTTACCAATATTCCCATCATTGCGATGACGGCAAATGCCATGATGGGTGAGCGAGAGAAGTGCTTAACAGTGGGCATGAGCGATTATATTAGTAAGCCTATCAACCCTGATGAGGCACTGGAAAAAGTCCTGCACTGGGGGTTATCAAATTATGACAATTATTCTCAGCCCCAGGCAGGTGAGCAACTTAGTCATACGCAAGACTCCGAACAGCCTCTCTGGGATAGAAACGCGGCGCTTTCTCGGCTATTAAATAAAGAGGTGTTGCTGAACAAAATATGCCGATTGTTTATCAAAACCGCGCCGCAAAAACTGGTTCAACTGCACCAAAACCTTAGCGATGAAAATCATGAACAGGTGCGTCAAGTGGCGCACTCGTTGAAAGGCCTATGTGGCGAAATTAGTGCAACAAGGCTACACCAGCTGCTAGATGAAGTTGAACAGCACGCTGGCAAAGGAAACCTAGAGGTGCAGGCCCAAGTGCAGGAAATCGATAATAGCCTACCTGAGCTTATTGCAGATATTGAGCATCATTTAGAAGTGTCTGACTAGATATTGCTGTTAAGTGGCTTGAGCCCATGCAGCGGCAAATGCACCTGCTATAAATTGAAGGCCGCAATGGCCAGCCTGCATATAGTTCGGTGCTGGTATCTCTTTTTTAGCTGTTTTGCGCTGTTTCTAGCTCTTAATCTTTTTATAGATTTCATCGGCCTCGTAGGTTAATTGTGAATAACCGTGAATGTTGCCGTTGCGCTGGGCATGCATGGCTTGTTCGAGCTTCTGCGCGTGTTGGTGTTCAAGTTTTTTGCTGGGATTCGATTTAAACCATGAGAACATCGGCTGACTCCTTTTTTATTGTTCAGATTTGTACGGGGCCTAAACCCAAAGAGTTTAAAAATCATCTATATTTTTCATCAGTGGCAATATTTTTCACACCATTAAGGAGCACGAATGCCCGGAAGTTACCCAGATAAAATACGTGAACTGGCGCTCTATGATGGCCGTTTTGATGCCTACCAATTAAAAGCGCAGGGCTGCGACGTGTTATTTGCTTCATACCCCGCAGGTACCACCATTGCAGCGCACACCCACGACACAGACAATCATGGAGTGATTATAAAAGGTGAATTAATACTGACGATGAATGGTAAAACGCAGCGCGTTGGTGCAGGGCAGTGGTATTGCGTACCGGCTCATGTTGAGCATGAGGCGCACTTTGAAGTGCAGACCGATGAGATTGAGTTTTGGTTTAACGTAGAAAAAGAAAAATAAATTCACCCCTTTTTGTTTCCCCCGGCGTTTTGTTGCTAAGCCCGTTTAAATGGGTGTGTTTTCAAAAGGGGATTACTATGCAACAAACGCAAACTTTTCATAATCAGCTCTTCGCTCCCAGCGCAAAAATATTGGCGTGTGTATTTCTTGGTAGCGCGGTGACCTTCGCGATATTCTTATTTATGGTGTCTTTACTCGATGGCCCTGCCAGGGTGCCTGATGCGCCGAAGGAGTATCCCATCGTCGAGATCCTCCAGCCCAAAGAGCCAACCAAGGTCATTGAGAAAGCGAAGCCGGTGCCGCCCAAAGTACCACCGCGACCGCAGCAGCGTCCACAAGTAGCGGCTGAGCCTGCCTTTGAGGGCCCGGGGACAATAGCGGTTACCCCTGATGTACCTGCACCTTCGACTCAATTTGATGCTTTTCCAAGTGCGGCACAAGGCGCGGCAAGACCTTTGGTAAGAGTACCACCTCAATATCCACCGCAGGCGGCGCGCGAGGGTATCGAAGGGTTTGTGGTATTAAGATATGATATCTCCGCAACGGGGGCGGTAATGAATGCCGAAGTTATAGACAGCGAACCCAAACGTATTTTCGACCGTCATGCCTTAAAAGCACTGCGTAAGTGGAAGTTTAACCCCATGCTTGATAACGGTGGTGCGCAAGTACAGCGCAATCAACAAGTAAGGTTAGACTTTAATTTGCAGCAATAAAGGGAGAGCGGCAACTGCGGTTGTCGCACCAAGGAGTCGTTATGATAAAAGCCGCAGCGGCTTGGTTTTTAAAGCCAAAGTTACAACAAAATGAGCCGTTGAGCGATGAGCAGTTAGTGCACCAAGCACTCAAGAGGGATGCTCAGAGCAAAGCGGCGAAACACGCGTTAATATCGCGCTTGAGCGACGATTTACTTTACTTTGTGCAAGCGCAACTAGGCAGTGTGATTGACGATACGCACACCCGTCGGCAACTGGCATTAGATATGCTGCAGGAAATATGGCTAATGTGGCTCTCGCATCCGCAGCGCTATCAAGATCAAGGTCACGGCAGTTTTAAAGCCTGGCTGTTTCGTGTTGCTCGAAATCGCGTAATCGATTATGCCCGTCGGGTCAAAGTGACGTTAGATATCGATACTGATGAAATAGCTATCACCTTGAATATAGACCATCAGCAGGTTGATAGACTTATTGCTGATGCCGAACTAGCCCAGTTATCAGCGGCCATGCAGCAGCTGCCGTTTCATCAAAAAGAGGCGCTGATGCTCCAACTCGAGGGGTTCAGCTTGGGTGAAATCGCGACCATTACTCACACCGCCAAAGAGAGTGTCAAAACCCGTTTACGCTATGCCAGAGAAAAGCTGGCGATAGTACTGCAAGCAGGAGCAAAGAATGACTAAGTTAAGTGACGAGCGTTTACACCAAGCGCATCAGCGGCAAAAGCGAGAGCAGCGATTAACTGATACTGAAAAGAAGCAGTTGCACCACACCTTGTTTAAATCAAGGCACATCAAGCAAGCATGGTGGATGCGAACACAGTGGCTCATGGCTTGTGCCGCTGTGTTTGTGCTCGGCGCGATAAGTTGGCAGCAGTATCATGGGCCGGCACCGAGTACTTACACCTTGGCGTCTTATCAGCGTATTGAAATCTATGACTTGCAAGGCAGTGAGCAGCGCGTGCGTGTGAGTGCGGTGGTGCCCAGAAAAATTCGCAACATTGAAGATGCTGAGCGTCAATTAAGCGCGCAGTTACAGCGCCAACAACTTGCTTATGGTGCGGCAATTGAGGGTGAGTACCAGCGTATAGCGCGTGTTGTGCACCTTGATGATGATTGGCTACTTGCTGATTGCCAAGAGCAAGTACTGCTTGCGTTGAGTGCCCCATTATTGGCGCGTTTAAAAACGCCGGCGAGGATGCCTGAAAAGGATATGCTTATGCAGTTAGAGTTTAATACTCAAGGCCAGCTCGTTGCCGTGCGTGGCGCACCGAGTCAATCATGTGGGTAGAGAGCGAGGCAAGCAGCGATGCTACTTGCCGACATTTTATAGCGGGGTGTAGGGAACATATTTGGCCAGTTCAACCTGGAATTGTTCGACACCATCTTTGCCTTTGTACATACGCACCATCATGTAATTCATTTTTGGTGCAAACCAAGCGATTGCTTGGCGCTTATCGTTATCGTAAAGGCGCTTTACCTTAACTGTTTCTACATTGCCAATAGGCAAGGTGATGGTTTCAGTGCCGACAACCTCAAAAGCATATTCGCGACTATTACCTTTTTTATCCACTATGGGGTAGGCAAATCGCTCTTGTCCTTCAGCTAATGCTTTGCGCAGGGCTATTTGGTAAGACAGTACATCTTGATAATCTGCTTTCCAAGGGCAATCGAGCGCGTATTTAGACTCATTACTGAATACTTGTTGATTGCTGTGATCGAAGCTGATTTTGTACTCTTTATCAGGGCCTGTACCGGTGCGCTCCATGGTGTAGTAAATAGGCGTTACTTCGCCATCGGTAAACTGAAAGCGACTGGTTTCTTCACGTTCGTCGGAAAAAATCATCCACTCTATATCGCTGCGGTAACTCAGTTGGTAGTGGCTATCGTCAATACGCGTGAGTGCGCGCCTGGCTTTACCGTGGCGTTCACCTTGGCGAGTGACATGGTACTCCGCGCTGTATTCAGTAAGGGCAGAGGTTGCATCGCTGGCTTGAGATTGCGGCTGTGCATCAGCGGCGAAAGAGCCGCAGCCTAAAGCTGCGACCAATAAAATATTAGCTGTCCAAGTACGCGTTAAGGTCGGCACCTTGGCTAGGAAGGGTGTTGTTATCGAGCACTGCATAGTTATCTTCCATCGTCAGTCGTTGTTCGCTGAACCACTTTACTACCAACGGATAGATTATATGTTCTTGTGCATGGACTTTTTGTGCCAGCGTTTGTGCTGTGTCACCATTTTCAATGGGCACTTGGGCTTGGACAATCACAGGTCCGCCATCGAGCTCCTCGGTAACAAAGTGAACGCTAACGCCATGCACTTTATCGTTTGCATCTAGTGCGCGCTGGTGGGTGTTCAGCCCTTGATACTTAGGCAACAATGAAGGATGAATGTTCAACATTTTTCCTTTAAATTTTTGCACTAAGCTAGGGGTTAGAATACGCATAAATCCAGCTAATACAACACAGTCTGGTGAAAAACTATCAATAAGCTCACCCAGAGCCACATCGTATTCATCGCGAGAGGCAAAAGCTTTATGGTCTAGTACTTCAGCGCGGATCCCGCTATTGCGAGCGCGTTCTAGGCCATAGGCGTCGGCTTTGTTGCTGATCACCGCGCATACTTCAGCGGGAACATTTCCCGCTGCACAGGCGTCAATAATCGCTTGCAAGTTTGAGCCGCTGCCCGAAATCAATACTACGAGTCGGGCATGGGTCATTACTTACTTCCACCTAGAATTTCTACTTGCTCTTCATCGGCGCCGGCATCTTGAATTTCACCGATGTGCCATGCGTCTTCACCTGCGTCTTTCAGGATGCTTAAGCTTTGCTCTAGTTTATCGGCTGGCACGGCAATAACCATACCGACACCACAGTTGAAGGTGCGGTACATTTCGTGTGTTTCGATATTGCCGTTTTCTTGTAGCCAGTTAAATACCGCAGGCCACTGCCAGCTATCGCCTTTGATCACGGCTTTAGCTGATTGTGGTAATACACGGGGGATATTTTCCCAGAAGCCGCCACCTGTGATGTGTGAAAGCGCATGCACATCAACTTGTTTAAGTAGCTCCAGTACCGGCTTAACATAGATGCGGGTAGGTTCCAGTAGATGCTCGGCAAGAGGTTTGCCCGCAAATTCGCTGCTGGTATCTGCGCCCGACACTTCAAGTACCTTGCGGATCAGTGAATAGCCATTGGAATGAGGACCACTTGAGGCTAACGCAATGAGTTGATCGCCAGCTGCGACTTTGGTGCCATCGATAATGCCTTGTTTTTCCACCACACCAACGCAAAAGCCAGCCATGTCGTAGTCATCACCTTCGTACATCCCTGGCATTTCTGCAGTTTCACCACCTATAAGGGCACAACCTGAAAGCTCACAGCCTGCGCCAATACCGGTGACCACATCGGCGGCGGTATCAACATCTAACTTTCCAGTGGCGTAGTAATCTAGGAAAAATAATGGCTCCGCACCTTGGACAATCAAGTCGTTGACACACATTGCCACAAGGTCAATCCCTACCGTATCGTGCTTTTTTAGGTCGATAGCGAGGCGCAGCTTAGTGCCAACACCATCAGTACCAGCGACAAGAACAGGCTCTTTGTAGCCAGAGGGGAGCTGGCAGAGCGCGCCAAAGCCACCAATTCCGCCCATCACTTCAGGGCGTTTAGTCTTTTTAACAACGCCTTTAATGCGCTCAACGAGGGCGTTACCAGCGTCAATATCGACGCCAGCGTCTTTGTAGCTAAGAGACTGTTTTTGTTCGCTCACAGGTTTTCCTCAAATAAATTTAGGGGTTGCTTAGAAACGCCGGGCATTTTACAGCAAATGCCCCTTGGAGGCTAGAAAAAGGAGGACGAATGTCCTTGTTAGGCTGTGGCAACCAGCACGGCGCGAAGTGGCGCTGGATACCCTTCGATGGTTTTGTTTACATCATTTGGGTCAAGGAAGTCGGCCAGCGACTCATTTTCCATCCACGACGTGCGCCTTTGCTCTGCCAATGACGTCTGATCGGTGTCAACAACGCGAATATCTTTAAAGCCGACGCGTCGCAACCACAGCTGTAATGCGTCGGTGCTTGGGATGTACCACACGTTGCGCATTTTTGCGTAGCGGTCTTCCGGCATCAGTACCGTGTGAATATCGCCTTCCACTACTAAGGTCTCTAACACCAGTTCACCTCCCGGGCGCAATTGCGCTCGTAGCTGTGCTAAGAAATCGATAGGGGAGCGCCGATGATAAAGCACCCCCATGGAAAATACCGTATCGAAGGCTTTTAAGGCTGGCAGTTGTTCAACGCCCAAAGGCAGCAAATGCACAGCAGGATCTGGGTGATACTGTTTAATGGCTTGGAATTGACACAAAAACAAGTCACTGGGGTCGATGCCCACCACCAGTTCGGCGCCTTCACCACGCATACGCCACAGGTGGTAGCCTGAACCGCAGCCAATATCTAGGACCTTACGATGTGATAAATCGCTGATATGGGGTAACACGCGATCCCATTTCCAGTCGCTGCGCCATTCGGTGTCAATGTCGATACCAAACAGTGAAAACGGGCCTTTACGCCACGGCATAAAGCGCTTTAGTAGATGCGTTAACTGTTTGCGCTCGCCGTCACTAATGTCTTCGGCTTGGCCTATTGCGACCTGCGTACGAACATCAATGTTTGATGGCGTTAACTCAGGCAGGTTGTTTAGTACTTTTTGCCATTTTGGCATATCGCCATGACGAGCTTGGTCCTGCCAATGTTGCAACTGCCCAGGTAAGGTATTTAGCCAGTGGCTCAAATCGGTGCAGGCAATGTGTTGATAAAACTGATTAAACCATTGATTCATAACTGTTCCGTTTATTTAATTGCGACCATAGAGCAAAAGTTAAAGCACTGATACCACACTTGGGTTTGGCTAAAGCCGACATCTTGCAAGCGTTCAATGTGGGCGCTCAAGGTGTCGGTGCGCATGACATTTTCAATGGCGGTGCGCTTTTGGCTTATCTCTAATTCTGAGTAGCCATTGGCACGCTTGAAATCATGATGGAGGTCAATCAATAACTCATCGACATCGGCATTTTCGCCCTTGAGTTTTTCACTTAGCAGCAACACACCGCCGGGCTTTAGGGCGTTAAAAATGCGCGTAAGCAGGGCATGGCGTTGCTCGGGTGGAATAAATTGCATGGTGAAGTTCATCGCCACGACAGAGGCGTTTTCAAGCTTAGCATCAAGAATGTCGCCAAGCTGCACGTCAACGGGCACAGCAGAGCGAAAGCCTTGCAAATGCATGCGACAACGTTCAACCATGGCTTGAGAATTATCAATGGCGACTATTTCACAGCCACTTTGGGTGAGGTTGCGGCGCATACTTAAGGTGACGGCGCCTAGCGAGCAGCCTAAATCATACAGCCGCGTATGTGGCTGTGCGTATTTGCCGGCTAATTTACCAAGGGTGCTAACGATGGTGGCATACCCTGGTACCGAGCGTTCAATCATATCTGGGAACACCTCGACGACGTTGGCATCGAAGGTGAAATCTTTTACTTGCTGTTCAGCAGCATAAATACTGTCTTTCACTGACACTTTGCTAAGCTCTAGATAGAAACAATGACAATATTTTATCAAATTTGTTGGCGCTGTGGTGAGCTTTAGCAGCACAAATCGGCCGCATTAGGCTGCATTCGCTTTCGCTGAGTCACAAAAGGTGCCAAAAAATGTAAACAGTACTGGCTAGTTTTTCGGTTATTCAGTAAGTTAACCGCTGTAGTATGGTTTTATGCCAGTAAATAAAGATGTGAGACAGTGCATGAAAAAAAGCAAAGTAATTAGTACCGAGGATATTCTTTCCACCTTATGTCATTCGGTGACCGAGGTGTTGTCTTCTGCCAGCGGCAATAACATTAGCTATTCGGCCATGGTGCAAAAAATAACCCGCACCTGTATGCGCCCAGATATTGGCTGCTTCGTGTTATTCGATGGTGGCTTTACAGGGTTGGTGGTGACGAATTTTACCGCGCAAGCGGCGATGGAAGTCTATTCGGACTACTTGCGTAATATGGGCATGCCCGAGGAAGAGTTAGCGAAGAGCCACCTTTCTGATGATGTTTCCAATGTGCTAGGGGAGCTCATGAACCAAATCGTCGGTGACTTTACTAATAAAGTCAGGGAGCAACTGCACACGTCGATCACCCAAAATCAGCCGAAAATGATGGCCATCAACAAGCAAGTGCAAATCTCTGTGGATACCACTATGGACAGGCCTCAGGCGCGCCGTGTGACGTTTACCACACAGAACCAAAATATTTTTTACCTTGAATTGGCGATGGATAAAACGGAGTTCATCAAGCTTCATGATTTTGACATCACCGATGCGGTAGACCCTGATGACATCATTGAAAGTGCCCATGCCGATAAGCAACAAGCTGAAGAAAAAGCAAAAAAGCAGCAGGCTGAGCAGGATATCGATGACGATTTTATGGAAAACCTAGGTCTTTAATTTCCCCTGTACGGCGTGTGGCTAACATGACTTGCGACCCTCTGTGACTGATGTGATGCCAGCACATGGGCCAGTGCAGCGGTGCTAAAAGAGCTGTTCCTGTTGGTGCTTTTCACCCGGGAATGGCTCAACGGCACGGTGATAATAGCCACAAAAGCGCTGCAAATCCTGGGCAAACTGGCGTGCCAGTAAAGGCGCCCCGTCGTTATCAGCGGTGTGTAAAAACACATAAGGTGACTTGCCTTCATCTAACCACTGTTTAATCTTTGCCAACCAAGGCTGGTAATAGTGCTGATACTCATCACTTAGCGCAGCAATCACAAAACGCACCACTGGGCGCTCGCCCAAGGCCACCGCATGCACCGGTAAATGAGGTTTCTTCTGCTGTGCGTCAATAATGGCGTCATTATAAGGGGAGACTGCAAACAGCGCCCGGGTGTCCATACAAACACGATCAATATTATGTTGATATAAAAATCGGTTCAGTGCGCGCTCGCTGTCACCTTTGGTAAAAAAATCGCGGTGGCGCACTTCCACGCTGTAGTGCAAGTCTTTGGGTAGTTGGGCAATAAAGTGCTGCAGTCGGGGGAGGTGCGTTGGTGCAAAGCTTGCTGGCAATTGCAACATCAAGCTGCCTACTTTGCTGAATAAGGGTGCCATTAGTTTAAGCCAGTGTGTGAGTTCTTCGTGCGGAGCTTGCAAGGCACTGTCGTGGCTAAAACGCTTTGGGAATTTAAAGGTAAAGCGAAAGTGCTCATCACTGCTGTGCAGCCAGCGCTTTACCACATCGGGGCTAGGATCGGCATAGAAAGTGGTGTTTCCCTCCACGGCATTAAATACTTCACTGTAACGGGCGAGCATCTGTGATTGCTGACAGTGTTGGGCAAATAATTGTCCTTTCCACGCGGTATTAGACCACTGTGGACAACCTAGATAAAGCATGGCTAAAGCACGGTTCATAGTGATTGGCAGCTATGCTAGCACAGCTTTATGGCTTTAGGTGCTCAATAAGTATGCAACTCGGAGTTTGCTTCGTGACATTGACAGCCGTTTTTATATAATTGACGCAATTAATTTGGCCACTGCGTGCTTAAACCAATGCGCGCTTACAATTAAAACAGGAATATTATGCGCTCTATATATTGCGGACACTTAAATAAAAGTCATGTCGACCAAGAAGTTACTCTGTGTGGGTGGATCAACAAACGCCGTGATTTAGGTGGTTTGATCTTCGTCGATGTGCGTGACCGCGAAGGCTTGGTGCAGGTGGTGTTCGACCCGGAAGTCGAAGGGCTTATGGATGTGGCGAATAAACTTCGCCAAGAATTCTGTGTACAAGTCAAAGGGGTAGTCCGCGCTCGCCCTGACAGCCAAGTCAACAAAGACATGAGCACAGGGGAAGTGGAAATTCTAGGTACTGGCCTTGAGATTATTAACCGCAGCGACGCTCTACCACTGGATTTTAACCAGCAAAACTCCGAAGAGCGCCGTCTAAAATACCGTTACTTAGATCTTCGCCGCTTAGAGATGAGCGACCGCATTAAGTTGCGTGCCAAAGCCACAAGTTTTGTTCGCCGCTTCCTTGATAGCAATGACTTCCTCGATATTGAAACGCCGGTACTGACCAAAGCGACCCCTGAAGGAGCACGTGACTACCTTGTGCCAAGCCGTGTGCATCATGGCAGCTTCTATGCGCTGCCGCAGTCGCCGCAGCTGTTTAAACAATTGTTGATGATGTCTGGCTTTGACCGTTACTACCAAATCGTTAAATGTTTCCGTGATGAAGATTTACGTGCCGACCGCCAGCCAGAGTTCACGCAAATCGATATCGAAACCTCATTTATGAGTTCAGACCAAGTTCGCGGTGTCACTGAAAAGCTGATCCGTGATATGTGGCAAGAGTTGCTGAATGTTGACTTAGGCGAGTTCCCAGTAATGGCCTATAGCGAAGCCATGCGTCGTTTCGGTTCAGACAAGCCTGACCTACGTAACCCGATGGAGCTTATTGACGTTGCTGATTTGGTTAAAGACGTTGAGTTTAAAGTGTTCTCTGGCCCTGCTAATGATGAAAAAGGCCGCGTAGCCGTACTTAGCGTGCCAGGTGGAGCGTCGTTATCACGTAAGCAAATTGATGAGTACACCAAATTTATCGGCATCTATGGCGCTAAAGGTTTAGCCTGGATGAAGGTCAATGACCGCGACGTGGGTGTGGAAGGCGTGCAATCACCGATTGCTAAATTCTTGAACGAAGAGGTGATCACCGCCTTACTTGAACGCACCAATGCGCAAACTGGCGATATCATTTTATTTGGTGCCGACTCACGCAATGTGGTCAATGAAGCCATGGGTGCGCTGCGCTTGAAGATTGGTTTAGATCTTGAGCTAACTGATTTAACTAAATGGGCGCCATTGTGGGTCGTAGACTTCCCGATGTTTGAAGAAGACGATGAAGGCAATCTACATGCTGTTCACCACCCATTTACTGCGCCAAAAGATGTCAGCCCAGAGGAGCTGGAAGCGAACCCTGCCGGTACGCTGTCTGATGCCTACGACATGGTTCTTAATGGTTACGAAGTGGGTGGTGGTTCGGTGCGTATCCACAATAATGCGATGCAACAAGCAGCGTTCCGCGTATTGGGGATCAATGAGCAAGAGCAACAAGATAAGTTCGGTTTCCTACTCGATGCATTGAAGTATGGTACACCGCCGCACGCAGGCTTGGCGTTCGGCCTTGACCGTCTAGTGATGTTGCTTTGTGGTACAGACAATATTCGTGATGTCATTGCCTTCCCGAAAACGACGCAAGCATCTTGTTTGATGACCGATGCCCCGAGTGTGGCAAATCCCGATGCTCTGCAAGAGCTGGGTATCGGAGTGACTGCCTCTGAGAGTGAACAGAGCGAATAAGCGATAGCGATAAAAGAAGCGGCTCAGGCCGCTTTTTTTATGCTTCAGCTTTACACTGGTCATACATACAGTTACCATTTCCATAAGCGAGAATAATAATAAGGTCAGTGGGTGAGTATAATTTTGGGAATTGACCCCGGCTCGCGCTTTACCGGCTATGGTGTCGTGCAGCAGCAAGGGCATAAGTTCCATTACTTGGGCAGTGGCTGTATTAAGCTAGGTGACAACGCTTTCCCGTTGCGTCTAAAAATGATTTTCCAAGGCGTCAGCCAACTCATTGAGCAATTTAACCCTACCGCGTTTGCCATAGAGCAAGTGTTTATGGCCCACAATCCTGATTCGGCATTAAAGCTAGGACAAGCTCGGGGCGCAGCCATTGTTGCCGCGACCTTGGCCGATATTGACGTGTCAGAATACTCCGCGCGGCAAGTGAAACAAGCAGTGGTTGGGCGAGGCTCTGCGGAAAAGGCACAGGTACAACACATGGTGAAGCATATTTTGAAGCTGCCAGCCACGCCGCAAGCAGATGCCGCCGACGCCTTGGCTATTGCTATGTGTCATGGCCACTCACAACAAAACTTAATAAAACTGTCCGGTCAAGCACGTAAAACCGTGCGCGGACGCTTGAGGTAACAATGATAGGACGAATTAGAGGATTGTTGGTTGAGAAGCAGCCCCCTGAGGTGCTAGTGGAAGCATCGGGCATTGGCTATGAAATCAACCTCCCCATGAGTTGCTTTTATGCACTTCCCGAGTGTGGCGAACAGGTCACCTTGTATACCCACTTTGTGGTGCGAGAGGATGCGCAGCTGTTATTTGGGTTTAACACCAAAAACGAACGCGCCCTGTTTCGTGAATTGCTAAAAGCCAATGGGGTAGGGCCTAAATTAGGCCTAGGTATTTTATCGGGGATGTCGGCAGAGCAATTTATCCATTGCGTTCATCATGGCGATGCAAGCACCTTAGTAAAGCTTCCTGGCGTTGGCAAAAAAACCGCAGAGCGGTTAGTGTTAGAAATGAAAGACAGGCTTAAAGATTGGGGTCCTGACTTATTTACCCCTCACACTGATTTGGCACCAATGGATGCGCCCAATGGCGATACTTTGGTCGCGAGTAATGCCCAAGACGATGCGGTTGCCGCACTTGAGGCTCTGGGTTATAAAAATGCTCAGGCAGTGAAGTCGGTAAAAGCAGTCGCGAAGCCAAGCATGGCCTCCGAAGAAATGATTAAGCAAGCGCTCAAAGCGATGCTATAACAGAGATACCATCATGATAGAAGCGGATCGGCTGATTGAGCCAGAGGTACAGGGTAATGAAGATGTGGTCGATAGAGCCATTCGGCCTAAGTTATTGGCCGACTATCACGGCCAACCTCATGTTAAACAGCAGATGGATATTTTTATCGAGGCTGCACGCTCACGTAGCGAGGCCTTAGATCATCTCCTTATATTTGGTCCCCCTGGGTTAGGTAAAACCACGTTAGCCAATATTGTTGCTAATGAACTCAATGTGAGTATTAAAACGACTTCCGGTCCGGTGTTGGAAAAAGCCGGCGATCTCGCCGCCTTACTGACTAACTTAGAAGCTCATGATGTGCTGTTTATTGACGAAATTCATCGCATGAGCCCACATGTTGAGGAAATACTCTATCCAGCCATGGAAGACTATCAACTCGATATCATGATTGGTGAAGGCCCTGCAGCGCGCTCGATTAAACTTGATTTACCGCCATTTACTTTAATTGGTGCTACGACCCGTGCAGGCTCATTAACTTCTCCGCTGCGCGATCGTTTCGGTATTGTGCAACGTTTGGAGTTTTATTCCGTTGCCGACCTTGCCGCCATTGTTAAACGCTCCGCCGATCATCTAGGTTTAGCCGTTGACGAGCAGGGCGCTTTAGAAGTCGCCAAGCGCTCGCGAGGGACTCCCCGCATTGCTAACCGGTTACTGCGCCGAGTGCGAGATTTTGCAGAAGTTAAAGGTGATGGTCGCGTATGTATTGATATTGCCGCACAAGCGCTCGATATGGTCGATGTAGACAAAAGCGGTTTTGATTATATGGACCGTAAATACTTGCTAGCGATTATAGAAAAGTTCATGGGCGGGCCGGTGGGGCTGGATAATCTCGCAGCAGCCATCGGCGAGGAAAAAGAAACCATAGAAGATGTGATTGAACCCTATCTAATACAGCAAGGCTTTATCCAGCGTACGCCGCGAGGACGGATTGTATCAGATCATGCCTATGCGCATTTTGGTCTCAGTAAAACCACAGACTAACCTTGGCACACCCTGCCGAGCGGTTTAGCTCGGCCCAACCTGCCTCATTCCCTTACCAATACACCCAAGTTTAGGTCGACGCTGTCTCTATACAGGTGGCTTATTAAAAGCAGAGTAATTCACAACAGATTAAGCTGTGCTTGGTATCTTATTGCAGGCAAAAAAAAGCCCGCTAACAAAGCGGGCAAAACAACAAGTTGAAGGAAGTAAATCCAAATAAGCCAAGTGAATGAGCAACGCTAAAGTTAATCAATCAATGGCCGAGGTGGGGAATCAGAAACCACCTCTTGAACTGTGCATAAGAGCTCAATTGGTTGCGCTAGCTCAGTACAGGGTGAATATTACGGACTAAATGGGCCCTAATCAAACTAGAAAAATTATATTTTTCGGATAAGAAAATCTAATATTGAATAGTTTTTTAAGATGGTAATTTTCATCGTAAAGTATGGGGTTATGTTTTCTTAATATTGATATTAAAGGGAAATATTATTTGTGTGCTTTTTTTGTTCTATTAGATTTACTAGTTTCTAACGTGTAGATATTTTGGCAAATGAAAGCTTATGCGCACAAAGTGCATAAAACGCAATTAATTTGAACTTTTGTTAGGGTTTTAGAGCCCAATAATGGCGTGTACTTTTTTACATCGCATCATTAATTAGGTGTTTAACTTGGGTTTGTAGCAATTCGTGGCAAGGCCATTGTCAGCGCTACAACGACTGGTTACACTAGTGCTCATTGTGTCGTGCTCAAAGACACGTGGAAGTTGTAAACTGCGCCTCAGGAGAAAAGACGTGGATTCTGGATTAAATTTTATTGATCTTATTTTAAAAGCCAGCTTTTTAGTACAGCTGGTGATGCTTACCTTAGTAGCTCTGTCGGTAATATCGTGGGCCATCATCATTCAGCGTCGTAAAACCTTGGGCCATGCGCTTAGTAGCGCCAAGAAATTCGAATCGCGTTTTTGGTCAGGTGTTGATTTGTCGAAGCTCTACAGTGAGATTTCGGCGCGTGGCAATAAAAGTGAAGGATTAGAAGCGTTATTTACCTCAGGCTTCAAAGAGTTTGCACGACACAAAAAGAATAATGTTCATTCTGCGGGTATGGTCACCGAAGGCGCACATCGTGCGATGCGTGTGGCACTTTCTCGTGAGATTGAGAAACTTGAAACAAGCTTGTCCTTTCTTGCAACCATAGGTTCAATCAGCCCTTACATTGGCTTGTTTGGTACCGTGTGGGGGATCATGACTGCCTTTATCGCCCTCGGTGAAGTAAAGCAGGCAACACTGCAAATGGTCGCCCCGGGTATCGCCGAGGCCTTGATTGCTACTGCAATGGGCTTGTTTGCAGCCATCCCTGCGGTTATTGCGTACAACCGCTTTGCCAACAAAGTTGAGAAAATAGAGTCGCATTACGCCAACTTCATGGAAGAGTTTTCCAATATTCTTCATCGCCAAGCGGTCACCCAAGAGGTAAAGTCGAATGTATCAGCGTAAGAAACGTCGTCCGGTCGCAGAGATCAACGTTGTTCCTTACATCGACGTGATGTTGGTGCTGCTGATAATCTTTATGGCCACAGCACCCCTTATCACCCACGGGGTCAAAGTTGATTTGCCAAAGATGGAAAAATCCGAGCTGGTGGAAACTAAAGATGCACCGCCGATTATTGCCTCTATTGACGCCGACGGTAAGTACTATGTGAGTGTGGGTACCGACCCCGAAGCGCCGATGGAAGCGGTGGATGTTGCCGCTGTCATCAAACTCAAGTTAGAGCAAAACCCCGATACTCCAGTGATGATTAAAGGGTCAGGCCGCGTCAGTTATCAAGAAGTACTGCTATTAATGGACTTTTTGAAAAACGCCGGGGTACCCGAGGTAGGCTTAATGACGGAGTCGTTTGAGGATTAGCATGCAGCAGTATAAAACGCCACTTCTCATTTCCCTCGCTTTACACCTTGCGCTTATCGGTGCTTTGGTGGGTGTGGGTTTATTTCGTGATTCAGCACCTGAAATCATGAAAGTGACTCTAAATACACCGAGTAACGAAGATACGCCAGAGCAAGCTGTTAGCGCCGTGTCTGTTGATCAAAAACAAGTGGAGCAACGCCTCGCTGATCTTAAGCAAAAAGAGGAAGCCAAAAGACGTGCCGAGCAACAGCGTATTAAAGAGTTGGAGGATCGCGCCGCCGCCGCCCGCAAACAGCGTGAGGCCGAAGCCGAGCAGATCAAAAAGTTAGAGCGGCAGCGTCAAGCCAAAGAGCGTGAACGTAAACAGGCTGAGGCCGAAGCGAAACGTGCTCGAGAGCAAGAACGTAAAGAGCGCGAAAAAGCACGTAAAGCCCAGCAGGAAAAAGAAAAGGCAGAGCAAGCGGCTAAAGCGGCTGCCGAAAAACGTCGCAAGGAAGAAGAAGCAGCGCGCAAGGCCGAAGCTGAACGTAAACGCAAAGAGCAAGAAGCTGCCCGCAAGGCTGAAGAAGCAAGGCAAAAAGCGCTGGCTGAGCAACTGCTGCAAGAGCAATTGGCTGCCGAGCAAGCGGCACGCTCGAAAGCGCGTCGACAGCAAGTGATGTCAGAAGTGGATAAATACCGCGCCCTGATCGCCCAACGCATTCAGCAAAACTTGCTATTAGATCAGAGCTACCGTGGTAAAGAGTGTCGATTGAACATTAAATTGGCATTCAACGGCTTGGTCACCAGTGTCAGTTCACTCGGTGGCGACCAGCAAGTCTGTGAAGCTGCGGTTCGTGCAGTGCGCCGTGCTGATACCTTACCGGTCTCCAAAGATCGTGATGTATTTGAAAAATTAAAAGATATTAACTTAACGGTTAAACCAGAGTTTTAGGGGAACACCATGGTAAAGATGTGCCGATACCTGTTTATTTCCATGCTAGCTAGCGTCAGTCTATGGGCTAATGCGGCGTTGGAAATTGTTATTACTGAAGGGGTCGACAGTGCCCGACCTATCGCTGTGGTGCCGTTTGCCTACGAAGGCACCGGTGAAATGCCGATGCGCATTAGTGAAGTGGTCGCCGCTGACTTGCGTCGCAGTGGTAAGTTTAAGCCTATCGCCAGCATTAACATGCCACAGCGCCCAAGTACTGATGCTGATGTAGACTACAGTGCCTGGGTTCAAGAAGGGGTGGAAGCCATTGTTGTTGGTCGTGTACAGCAACAAAATGGCGGCCGATACCTGGTCAGTTACGAGCTAATCGACGTGCTCCGTGGGCAAATAACCGGTGGCGAGACACGCATTCTCAACAACGGTAAGTTAATCAAAAGCCAAGACCATGTACTTGACGCTCGGGAAACAGTCATCACGGCGCAAAACTTCCGCCGTTACGGTCACCGTATTAGCGATGTCGTATACGAGGCGTTAACGGGCGAGCGCGGCGCATTTTTAACTAAAATTGCCTACGTCATTGTACGTGACCAAGATGATAAGCCTTATCAGCTTGTTGTGGCGGATTACGATGGTTATAACGAG
Organism: Pseudoalteromonas sp. CO325X; assembly: GCF_004208955.1. NCBI lineage: Bacteria > Pseudomonadati > Pseudomonadota > Gammaproteobacteria > Alteromonadales > Pseudoalteromonadaceae > Pseudoalteromonas > Pseudoalteromonas sp. CO325X. The sequence continues at coordinate 2,443 of NZ_SGPG01000018.1, read as the reverse complement.
CAGGTACTACTGCGCTCTAAAGAGCCACTGATGTCACCCTCATGGTCACCTGATGGTAATAAACTGGCTTATGTCACCTTTGAAAATCGTCAAAGTCAGATCTATATCCAAGATATTTACACAGGCCAGCGACAGTTAGTCACCAGCCACCCAGGTATCAACGGTGCCCCGCAATTTTCACCTGATGGCACGAAATTGGCTATGGTGCTATCAAAAGACCGTACCGGTGCTACTGAACTTTATTTGTACGACTTACAAACAAAGCAAGAGCGTCGTTTAACTCGCCACCGTAGTATCGATACCGAACCAACCTGGCATCCAAACGGCAAAGAGCTCCTGTTTACCTCGGAAAGGGGTGGTAATGCCCAGATTTATAAGTTAAATTTAGATTCAGGCCGAGTGAAACGCATGACGTTCGACGGTGATATGAATTTAAATGGCTCAGTTACGCCCGATGGCAAGCACTTAGTGATGGTTAATCGGACGCTGGGCCGTTATCACATTGCTAAGAAGGATCTTGAATCAGGCAACTTCCAAGTACTTACACGTACACGTTTGGATGAGTCGCCGAGCGTGGCGCCCAATGGCTCCATGATTATTTACAGCACGATGCATAACAACAAAAATGTATTGGCTTTGGTTTCAATGGATGGCCGTTTTAAAGCGCGTTTACCCGTACTTGATGGACAAGTAAAAGCGCCAGCTTGGTCACCGTTTTTATAATTCGCTCAGGGTATAGTCAGCTTTGGACGCATAAACTTGAATTTTATGTAAATTGCTTACTATATTAAGACAAATTGAAAATCAGGTGCTGGTTTCACTTTTTGATAATAGGAATCTACTCAATGCAACTTAAAAAAATAGTTAAAGGTCTGCTTATTGCAGTGCCAGTTATGACGCTAGCGGCATGTAGTTCTTCATCTAGCCAAGATGAAGGCCAAGCCAACGAGACAAATCAAGTTGAAACCCAAACAACTGATACAGTTGAAGTGGAAACAGTAAAACGCGAGAAAACAGCAGAAGAGAAGCTGCGCGAAAAGTATGAAGCGCTTCGTCAACAGCAAATCATTTACTTTGATTTTGACAAGGCAACTATTCAGAGCAAGTATGCTGAATTGCTACAAGCTCACGCTCAGTTCCTAACGCAGAACCCTTCTGTAAAAGTACTTATCGAAGGCCACGCAGATGAGCGTGGTACGCCAGAGTACAACATTGCACTAGGTGAAAGCCGTGGTCAGTCTGTAGAAAAATACCTACAGAGCCTAGGTGTTAACCCTAACCAAATGTCTGTTGTTAGCTACGGTGAAGAGAAGCCGATGGTTAAAGCGCGTAACGAAGAAGCGTTCGCCAAAAACCGCCGTGCAGTCTTGGTATACTAAAATTTAAAAGAGTAACAATGAAGCCGAAAATTATTTTGGCAGCCTTACTCATGAGCGGGAGCACCCAAGTTTGGGCTGCTCCCGCTCCTGTTTCAGAGGCCTCCGCCAGTGAATCAAGTGTCGAAAAACGTTTAAGCCGCTTAGAGCAAATGATGCAAACTCGCAATTTGCTTCAAGCCGATTTACAACAGCAACTGGATTTGTTGCAAGATGAAGTGAGTCAGTTGCGTGGCGTCACCGAAGAGCACAGCTACAAGCTAGAAAAGGTGCTGCAACGTCAACGCGAGCTATATCAAGAAATAGAAAACCGTGTTAGCGCCGCTTATTCGCAGCAGCAACAGCCAAGCTATGATGATGGTTACAGTACGTCCAGTGCCGCGACCACCAGTGATAGCGCTGCCAACAGTGCCGCGCCGATGAGTAGTAATCTGTCTGAAAATGAAGCGTATGACAAAGCGGTCAAGCTGATCATGCAGGACAAACGCTACGATGCAGCTATTCCTGAGTTTCAAGCATTTCTGCAAACCTATCCAGAGTCAGTATACGTGCCGAACGCACATTATTGGTTAGGCCAACTTTTGACGATTAAAGGTGATACGAGCGGCGCCAAGGGCCACTTCGAAACCGTGGTGAATCAATATACTGATTCTAATAAGCGTGCCGATGCGATGCTTAAGTTGGGTACCTTGGAACAACAGCAAGGCCAACTCGCCAAAGCGAAGCAATTGTTTAATAAAGTGATTGCTGAGTACCCTAACACCACAGCCGCTAAATTAGCGACCGAGCGTGTTAGTAAGTTGTAGCAGATTTTGCTAAGTGTTTGCTTTTAGACCGCAGGCTGTTTAAAGCGGTCTAAAATTAGGCAACTAAGCGGAAAAACTAAAAAAAACCGAGCATTTGTATTGCACTTGGTTTTTAAATAAGTATTATAAGCGCCCGCAGCAGACGATAACCCCTCGGGGATAACGCTGCGCAAATAACGACAAAATGGGTCATTAGCTCAGTTGGTAGAGCAGTGGACTTTTAATCCATTGGTCGATGGTTCGAATCCATCATGACCCACC
>NZ_SGPG01000015.1:0-36652 GCF_004208955.1 Pseudoalteromonas sp. CO325X | reverse complement strand
GGGTTGTTAGCTCAGTTGGGAGAGCATCGCCCTTACAAGGCGAGGGTCACTGGTTCAAGTCCAGTACAACCCACCATTTTAAAGTGAGACATCTGCATATTCTATATGGGTTGTTAGCTCAGTTGGGAGAGCATCGCCCTTACAAGGCGAGGGTCACTGGTTCAAGTCCAGTACAACCCACCATATAGACACTCACCAGATATAAAACCCTCGATGCTCAGCATCGCACTCAGTCCCTATTCCAAGGCAACACTCACTGGTTCAAGTCCAGTACAACCCACCATATAGACACTCACTAGATATAAAACCTTCGATGCTCAGCATCGCACTCAGTCCCTATTCCAAGGCAAAAACCACTGGCTCAAACCCAGTACAACCCACCATATAGACACTCACTGGATATATAACCCTCGATGCTCAGCATCGTACTCAGTCCCTATTCCAAGGCAACAATCACTGGCTCAAACCCAGCACAACCCACCATATAGACACTCACTAGATATATAACCTTCGATGCTCAGCATCGCACTCATACCCTACTCTAAGGCGAGAACCTCTGGCTTAACCTCAGTAAAGCCCTATATCGGCGCCTATTTATATAAAACCTTGAGTGCTCAACATGCCACCTTCTTATTACCCAACGCCTGCACATTAACCATGACTGCACAGCTTTTACTCTCTTCACCAGCATTTTCTGGCTTTATTCGCGATTTACTTGTCAGCAGCTAGACTAGTTTATATAGTCGGTTTAAATAACATCTCCCTAGTAGCGGTATGGCCCAGCAAGTTTCCAGCTCAGCGCATATATTAATCATTGAAGAGCAGCCATTAGCACTTAGCTATATGAAGCAATCTTTAGAGCGTTTGGGCTACAGACGCTTACGCTTTGCTGAAAATGCCGTTGTCGCCAAGACATTATGTAAAGAAGACGCTTTCGACTTGATCATCTGTGCGTTTAACTTAAGCAAGCACCAAGATGGCTATCAATTATATGAAGAGCTTAAGGTAAATAAGCTGATCAAAGGCGCCACAGGCTTTATTTTTATTTCTGCAGAAACCTCGGGGGCATTAGTACACAGTGTGCTTGAGCTACATCCCGATGACTTTTTAGTAAAACCCTTCAATACCCTAGAACTGAAAAGCCGTATCGAGCGCGTAGTGAAACGCAAACGCGCGCTCAAGGATATTTTCCAGCTTATGGATGATGAGAATTACTCCAAAGCGGTGAAGATGATCGATACTAAACTTGCCAGCCAACAAGGTTATGCGGCTGTGCTGCTGCGCCTTAAGGGAGATGCTCTGCTACTGCAGCAGCAATATGAGCAGGCAAAAACCTTCTTTAAATCTGTATTGGACATTCAAAAATTTACCTGGGCGCGCATTGGCTTAGTTGAAGCACTTATTGGAAACAACGAGCATAACCTCGCCCACCGCATGCTCAAAACCCTGCTAGAGCGTACTGAAACCCGTCTTGTTGCTTATGACTTATTAGGGCAGTTAGAGATAAAATTGAATCAATTCGAGCAGGCTCAAGAGTACTTAAGTGCGGCTACCACTATGGCTCCGCGCAACCTAGAGCGTCAAGAGTCTCTCTCGCAGGTAGCGCAAATCAATCATGATTATGAACAAACCTACCTGGCTAAACGTGATATTGCTAAGTTTGCTCGCCACTCAGTACACGATAACCCAGAGGTCTACCTTAACGCTGCGCGCGCTGGTATTGATTATGCTCTGACAACCGATCAAGGCGAGCAAATATCCCGCGTTACCCGACAAACAACCAAATACCTTAATGACCTAAAAAAGCAGTTTCCTGATGCCCAGCAACAAACCCAGGTGGATGTTCTTAACGCGCGGCTTCATTATTTAAAAGATGAACACCACAAAGCCAAAATGCTTATCGAGCAGCTGGTCATTGATGACTCCCCTATTCGCTCTATTGATGGTGCCCTTGATCAAGCCAAGGCATACCATGAGCTAGGCTTTCACACGCAAGCCCAGGCATTGTTTAACAAGATTATCGATCATTGTGAGCGCTACCCCGAGAGACGCTCTGAATTGCAACTAAAAAGCGTCATTCAACAGCAAAGTGAGCGCCGAGATTTACGCATGGGGCCGCGTGAGTTGAACAACCATGCGGTAGAGAAATTTAAACAGGGCAATTACCTATTGGCACTGGAAGCTTTTACTCAGGCTTTTCGAGTGATGCCGAAAAACCGCAGTATTGCCCTAAACTTATTGCAGTGCTTGTATGAAGGCAGCACCCGCCAAGGCATGACGTTTAACCAGCAACTTGCCAACAAGTGTGTAAGCTTACTGGAACAGGCGGATTTAGATGCGGAGATGAGCGAGCGCTTTGAAAAGATAAAGCAGAAATATATTAACAAGCACTCACATATTGCTTAGCCGCCGAGATTGTTGCCCGCACCTTGCTAGCTTTGCTATGCCAAGCGTGTATATTAAGTCACTACCCAACGACAATAAAAAACACGGACAACAATGAAGCCAATCAACACCCTTGCTCTTGCCATCACTTTGGCCTTAGTAGGCTGCTCTGAAGCCCCCCAAACCATCGCAAAGACAGAGCAACCAACTCAGCAACGCAATCAAGCGCCAACGGCTGAACAAGTTCATAATGCCGTAGAGCAATACACCAAAACCTTTATCAGCCATCAAAGCGCCCTAGCCACGTCGCTTAAGCTACCAGAGCAAAGTTATGGTGACTATAACCGCCAGCTCCCTGATTATTCGGTGGCCGGTATGCAGCAACTGCAAAAAGATATGCGCCATGCTGGCGAGCAATTAGCAGCACTGCAACACCCTGATCTGGCTGCGGATGAGTTATTGCACCTGCGCGTCAATGAGGTAATTGCTCGCTATTATGCTGGTGACGAAGACTTTGCAGCGGGCTATATCGATACCTGGGGCGGGCACCTACCTTACGTGGTCAACCAACTGTCCGGTCCGCTCATCGATTTACCCAATCTGCTAAAGGATCAGCATGAGGTCTCAGACATTGAAGATGCTGACAATTACCTTGCTCGTCTACGTGGTTTTGCCGAGGTTATTGCACAGGTCAGAGAAAAACTTAAAGCCGACGCCAAGCTTGGAGTCATATTACCGAAACCCTTGTTTGCAAACACATTGGGTTATTTAACTAATTTTACCGCTGTGCAACCCAGCGAGCACCCGCTTGTTGCCTCATTCGCCAACAAGCTAAGTGCTATCGACGGCCTTGATGAGCGCCAACGCCAGGATTACATAAACACTGCCGAGACACTCGTGCGCACTGAGATTTATCCTGGGTTTGCGGGTGTAAGCAAAGACATGGCGGCGCTTGAAGAGCACGCGCCCACTGATGTCGGTATTTGGGCGCAACCAAATGGCGATGCTTTCTATCAGCATGAAATCACTTACTTAGGGGACTCCACGCTCACTGCCGAGCAAATCCACCAGCTAGGCCTTGATGAGGTCGCGCGCATTACCGAGCGTATGGATGAAATCCTTAAAGCCAACGGATACAGTGAAGGCAGCGTTGGCAAGCGCATGCAGCAACTCAATAACGAACCTCGCTTTTTATATGAAGATAGCGATGCAGGGCGAGCCGAGCTACTCACCTTTTTACGCGGTGAGATAAGCAAAATTGTCGCCAAGGCGCCGCAGTATTTCTCCACCTTACCACCACAAAAAGTAGAGGTGCGTCGTATTCCTGTCGCTGTTGAGGCAGGCTCCGCCGGCGGCTATTATAACGGCCCATCGCTGGACGGCTCACGCCCTGGTGTATTTTTTATTAACCTCAAGGATATGAAAGCAGTTCCCAGCTTCGGCATGAAAACACTCACATACCATGAGGCTGTACCGGGACACCATTTCCAAATCGCATTGAATATGTTGCAACAAGATATTGGCCTGATGCGCCAAAATGCCTCCTTTAATGCCTATGTAGAGGGCTGGGCGCTTTACTCCGAGCTCGTCGCTTATGAGATGGGGATGTATCAGGACGACCCGTTTGGTGACTTAGGGCGATTACAGGCTGAAGTGTACCGCGCTGCACGTTTGGTGGTAGACACCGGCCTGCACTATAAAAAATGGACTCGCCAGCAGGCCATTGATTATTTTGCCGAGGCCACAGGCACCGCTATGAGTGATGTTGTCTCTGCTATTGACCGCTATATTGCGTGGCCAGGTCAGGCCTTAGGTTACAAACTAGGTATGATCAAACTGGTCGAGCTTCGTGACAAGGCACGTAAAGCTCTAGGCGACAAGTTCGACATAAAAGCGTTTCACGATGTTATTCTCACTCCCGGGGCTCGCCCCATGGCGATTGTTGAGCAAGACATTGATGCTTGGATAGCCAGTCAACAATAACCTTTGCATGGGGCGAGCTCTCTCACCCCATAATTCTTTAATCCTCGCCTTTATAAATAGCCACTGCGTTAATACAGTAGCGCAGGTGAGACGGTGGCGGGCCATCAGGGAACACATGCCCCAAATGCGCATCACACACGTTGCACACCGCTTCAATCCGCTGCATCCCATGGCTACTATCACTGATGTAGGCGATAGCATTGGCTTGTGCCGGTTGCGTAAAAGAAGGCCAACCGCTGCCGCTGTCGAATTTCTCATCACCGGCGAATAAAACGTTATCGCAGCACACACAAAGGTAACGCCCTGGCTCAAAAAGCGTGCATGAATCGCTACTATATGGACGTTCAGTGCCTTTTTGGCGAGTCACATAAAACGCTTCGTCACTGAGTTGCTGCCGCCACTGTTCATCGCTTTTTTCCACACGATAAGGAGGCTCGGAATTGCCTTTTTCACTCATACGCATGATGTCTTGCCAATTAAGCATAAACACTCCTTAAATTTGATAATGCCTTAAGATGATAGAACAGCAAAGCTAACGCCACAGCGAGGCTGCTTTTAGGGCCACTACTTAGCCACATGAGCTATGTAATATCGACCTGTGTATCGGCCATAATAGCGCGCATGTATGCCAATAGCGCGTCACGCGTAGCGACTAAACTCAGCTCACACTCGCTATTGCTAGTGACAATGCACATTCGATGGTCGTACACCCTAATGTGTCTGATATTATGTAAGGGAATACTCTGCCACGGGCCATGGAGATCATAAACTCCTGCTAGTGAGCACACTCTGAGTTGACCCTGCTGACGATGAATAAAATTGCTAATCGGGTTGCGCGTCCTGAACAGCGCCGTGAGCCGATAAAAGCTTGAGCTTAGCGCCACCAAGTAGCCACCCCCGATGATCAGTGTTAACCAAGGCCAAGATAACGTCAAAATCATAATTAACGCCACCACGGGTAGAGCCAATAAGGTGTATTTAGCAAGCATTACATCCACAGCTCGGGCGGCGTTGACGACCTTCATCTGGTTAGCGCTTATCTGCACCGTCTTTTTTGCTTTCCAGTTCATCCGGCCAGTCAGCGAAAAAGACTTTGAGGTAGCGACTGCGCAATAAATACAGTATGACCCACGCAACCATGACTCCCTGTAGGGCTAAATGGAGGGAGAACTGATAATACTGCTGAGCGGCTTGAAGCATGATCCAAGTAAAATCCAATATCGCGCACACTAATAACGGCCAACGCATAAACCGCCATAGGGGTTTGAGTTTCAGGCTCGAGCTGGGTCGGCGCAATGAGTAAAGCACCGCAGGGACTAAAGCAATGGCACCAATCCCTAAGGCAATAAAGAAGTCACGTTTTTGTTGGTATACCAAGGCGACTAAATCAAGCTCGGGGCGTCGCGAAATCGCTGCAAACGCCCAAATTAGATAAGCCCGAAGCAGCACCAGTAGGGACAAAGTAAAGCCTATAGGGGTGCGATAAGCACCGTGCTTATCCCAATACTCGGGGCCGTAACGATTCACAGCTGCGACTTCCTATCGGCTAACACACCCACCAATATAAACGCCGCCAGTACCGTCAGTGGCAGATAAGTGCTGCCAAAGAGCATCAATAATTTAGCGATCAGAGGACTTACCCACAGCGTAAGCGCTCCCAAGCCGAATGCACTCACCAGCACAAACACTAAGGTGCGCAGCATAAAGTGCTTCGCAGCAACTACTTTTTTAACCGCCTTGATCACGTCAGCGGCATACAGGCCGATAATGCACACCACAAACACCAAGGCAATATCACCAAGATAAGGCGATAGCCATTGTCCCAGTTGATAAAGGCCTGATTTCAGCCAGTTAATGAAGTCACTCATATTAACCGCCATGCTCGCTTAGCAATTCGAGCAGCGCCTCTTCTGAGAGCACATCCACTCCCAATTCTTGCGCTTTGGTTAGCTTCGAGCCCGCTTTTTCCCCAGCCACTAAGGCATGAGTTTTAGCCGATACGCTGCCCGCGACCTTTGCCCCTAATGCTTGTAATCTCGCTTTGGCGTCATTGCGACTTAGCTGGCTTAAGGTACCGGTGATCACATAGGTTAAACCATTGAGTGGTTGCTCGTTATCGGCTTTCACTTCAATGGCTGGCCAGTGCAGCCCTTGCTTTAGTAATTCCTCAACCACTTGCTGGTTCAGCGTCTCACTAAAGAAACTCACTATATGTTTAGCCACCACTTCACCAACATCGCTGACCTCTTGTAAGCTTTCGACGTCGGCCTGCATTAACGCATCGAGGGTGCGATAGTGCATGGCCAAGTTTTGTGCGGTGGCCTCTCCCACTTCACGGATCCCCAGCGCGTAAATAAACTTCGCCAAGGTTGTTTCTTTCGCCGCTTCAAGGGCACTGACTAGATTAGCTGCGGATTTGGGCCCCATACGCTCAAGGCTCTCAAAATGACCCTGACGCAGTTGAAAAAGCTCTGCCGGCGTGTGGATTAATTCGCGCTCCACCAGTTGCTCAACAATTTTATCGCCGAGGCCATCGATATCCATGGCTTTACGTGAGGCAAAGTGTTTAATGGCCTCTTTACGCTGCGCAGCACATACCAAACCACCGCTGCAGCGCGCCACAGCCTCGCCCTCAATACGCTCAACGTGGGAATCACAGACTGGGCACTGCTGCGGAAAGACAATCTCCTTGGCATCTGCGGGGCGGCGCTCAAGCACCACTTGAGTTATTTGAGGGATCACATCACCAGCTCGGCGCACCACTACGGTGTCACCAACTTTTACCCCTAAGCGAGCTATTTCATCACCATTGTGCAGTGTGGCATTGGATACTGTCACCCCCCCTACGTACACTGGGTGCAAGCGGGCTACGGGGGTAATTGCCCCAGTACGACCCACTTGGAATTCCACATCCAGTAACTGGGTGATCTCTTCTTGCGCCGGAAATTTATAGGCAATAGCCCAGCGCGGCGCTCGGGCGACAAAGCCTAAACGCTGCTGATGAGCCTTACTATTCACTTTAATTACCACCCCATCAATTTCATATTTAAGCTCGCCTCGGCGGGTTAAAATGTCTTGATAGTAAGCAATCGCTTGCTCTGTGCCGTTGACAAGCTTGGTCTCCGGACACAGCGGCAATCCCCAGTCTTTTAATTGGTGCAGCTGCTCATAGTGGCCGTCGGCCAAATCGGCCCCGGTAATTTGCCCCATCGAGTAAGCATAAAACATCAATGGCCGCTTAGCTGTAATTTTAGAGTCTAACTGACGCAGGCTTCCCGCTGCGGCATTACGTGGATTGGCAAACACTTTACCGTCATTTTTTGCCGCCTCTTCGTTAAGGCGTGCAAAACCGGCTAAATCCATAAACACTTCGCCGCGTACTTCTAACTCTTGTGGGTAATCACCCCGCAGCTTTAGGGGAATATTACGAATGGTTTTAACATTCTCGGTAATATTTTCACCAACTTGACCGTCGCCACGCGTTGCCGCTTGCACTAACACACCATCGCGGTACAAAATCGACACCGCCAAGCCATCTAATTTAGGCTCGCAGCAAAACGCCAATGCTTGTGTGTCTGCCAAGCGGTCTTGAATACGTTTATTAAAGGCGTTGAATTCGCTCTCATCAAAGGCATTATCCAAGGATAACATCGGCACTTGGTGGGTGACTTGAGCAAATTTACTCAGTGCTGCGCCGCCGACCTTTTGGCTGGGAGAGTCTGGGCTAAGCAAATGCGGGTGTTCGCTTTCGAGCGCCTGTAACTCGCGCAGCAAACGATCATACTCGGCATCGGGAATGCTGGGGTTATCCAATACGTAGTAGTTGTAATTGTGCTCTTCAATCTCAAGGCGCAATTGTGCAATGCGTTGCTCTGGCGTGCTACTCATAAGTTCCTCATAAAAAAGCCACCGCATCAAGTGGGTGGCTGCTACTACTTACAGAATGTGATATTAAGCGTATTCACGTACTTTTTCGACGTACTCACGCACGGTGCTAACGCTCAGTGGCTGGCGGTTATGATCTAATAACTCGGCGCCAAACTCATCTGCCACTTTCTTCGCCGCGCTGTGCAACATGTTAAAGGTGGCCATGGCTTCGCCATCGTTAGGTAAAGTCATAAATAAGCTCACGCCTGCAGTGCTAAACTGCTCCATATTGTCGACGTCAAAAGTGCCTGGGTTGTACATGTTAACCATACGGAACAACACAGGGCCCTGACCGCTGGCTTGCTCGTGACGGTGAAAAAAGCCATCGTCGGAATATTTAAACCCTAAGGTCAGCACTAAGGGTAATAACTTAGCCCCTTGCATTTGCAGCCCTTCAGGCATATGCACGTGGATGATCACAAAATCTTCTGCTGGCTGCTCGCTGTCACTATTCGCTTCAGTTTCTTCATGCGCCGTTGCAGGCTCGTCATCAATGTTAATTTCGCCAATGCTTGGTTCATCGTCGATAGCACCAAAGCTGGGCTCGTCATGCTGCACTGATGCTGGCTCAGGTTCAGAACGACTCACCGTGTCTTGCGTGTTGTGCGGTTCATGGGGCTCTGCCTTTGGCTGTGGTTTAGCTTTAGCAGGTTTGTTCTCGACTGCTTGAGAGCGTTTGCGTACTGACCACAAGCCATGAACTAGCAAACCACCAATGACCACTGCACTGATTAAAATTAATACCCATCTGAGATTTTCGGCCATCCCCTCACCTTTATTCTGTGTTTGTTTAACTTAACTGGCTTGAGCCATTTCCATTGCTTGCTCAATATCCACCGCAACCATACGCGACACACCCGGCTCAGCCATGGTCACGCCGGTTAAACGCCCTGCCATCTCCATGGCTATTTTGTTATGACTTATATAAATAAACTGCACTGTTTGCGACATTTCCTCGACCAAACGACAAAAACGACCGACATTGGCATCATCCAAAGGTGCATCCACCTCATCAAGCATACAAAACGGGGCTGGATTGAGCCTGAATATTGAAAACACCAATGATAATGCGGTCAGCGCTTTTTCTCCACCACTTAGCAAATGGATCGTTGAATTTTTCTTGCCTGGCGGACGAGCCATGATAGCGACCCCGCTTTCTAGCAAATCATCGCTGGTTAATTCTAAATAGGCTGAGCCGCCGCCAAAGACCTTAGGGAATAACTCTTTGAGATCGTCATTAATCTGATCAAAGGTGCTTTTAAATTGCGCTTTGGTCTGGCGGTCAATTTTAGCAATCGCCGACTCCAAGGTCTCCAAGGCATCAGTTAAATCTTGTAGCTGCTCATCAAGGTAAGCTTTGCGTTGCTTGGCACTGGCAAACTCATCAATCGCCGCCAGGTTAACAGCGCCAAGCGTGTCTAACTGCTTATCAATTTGCGTGAGTTGCGCTTGCCAGCGACCCACTGCGGCATCGTCATCAAGGCTTTCGAGCACCTCTTTGAGCGTGACTTTGAGCTCTTCTAATGGTGCTAGCGCCTGCTGCGCTTTCAGTGTCAGGGTTTGCTCCGCCAATAGCGCCTGCTGAATCTGCTCTTGCAATTGCTCACGCTGCTGCTCACCTTGGGCTAAGCGTGACTTATTTTGCTCATAGTTTTGCTGTGCTGAATCAAGCTGATGGCGCAAATCAACCTGCTGCTCGCTCAGGCGCTCTTTTTCCTGCAACAAGGTTTCAATTTGCTCGGCCATTTGCTCAAGCGGCTGCTCCAGCGCTTGCTGCTGCGCCTGAGCCTGCTCCACTGTTAACGCCAAGCGGCTTAACTCATTGTCGATGTGTGCCAGCTTATTCTCACTGAGGGACAACTCACTTTGCTGACGCTCTGCGCTAAGACGCATATCTGCGACTCGAGCTTGATGCTCCCGCAACTGCTGCTCGCATTGGCGCAGGTGCTGTTGACCCTGCTCGTACTGACCCTGCAATTGCTCATTGTGCTGCTGCGCTTGTTCCAACAGTTCCTGTGCCTGCTGGAACTGCTCATCAGTAAGTGCATACTTATCTTGAAGCTCACGGTCTCGGGTCATCAACGCTTGTTGTTTTTCACTGAGGCGTTGTTGTTGCTGTTGCCATTGTTGTTGTTGCTCGCGCAATAATTCCAACCGGGTTTGCATGCTGGCATGGCTACGTGAAAGCTCATGCACTTGCTTCTTACTATTGTCCAGTTGCTGCGTATACTGCCCTCGCTCCTCATGCAGCTGTTGTAGATATTGCTCACTTTGTTGTTGCTGTCGCTGTGCACTCTCAAGCAGGCTATCAAGTTGCGCCAGTTGCTGACGCTTAGCTAAGATGCCTTGTTGTGCTTGCTCGTTTTCGAGCGCCCAATGACGACCGTGCAAAGTACCTTGACTGTCAACCACCGCAAACCAATAGTCATCTGCCAACAGCGTAATATCACCATTTTCGACATAGGCGATACGGTCAAGCAGGTCCGGGTACTCGCCTTGCTGGATAAACGCACTGACAGCCTCGGCTTTAACCTGGTGCTCGGTGGGCTGTAGCCAACTCCCCTGGCGCTGCTCAGTTAACTGCAAATGCTGTAACTGCATCAGTGCCGCCTCAATTATCGCTTCATAACCGCTTTGCACCTCGAGCTGAAACAATAGACTTTGCTGCTCTTGGTGCTGTGCGAGCAACTCCGCCATCGCTTGTTGTTTGGCACTTAGTTGACGCGCTTGATCTTGGTGTTGTTGATATTCGTTTTTGCCCTGTTGATAGGCCTGTTGCGCCGCAGTTAATTGCTTTTCGACACGCTGCTGCTCACTTTTGGCACTGGCTAACTGGGTGGTCAAGGTTTTGACCTCAGCTTCACTATCTTGCAGCTGTTGATTAATAGGTTGCTCGTGGTGCGCCTTGAGTTGCTCTTGCACCTCTTGCAGTTGCTCAGTGTTACTTCGTTGCTCCGCGCTCAGTGCGTGCAACTCATGCTGGCTTTGTTGGACTTGCCGCTGGTTTTGGTACAGCTGCTCACGCTGTTGATGTTGCTGGTTTTGCAGTTGCTCAAATTGTTCTTGCGCGACAAGGTGCTGCTCAGTTAACTGCTCTGCTTGTGCTTGCAATAATTCCAACTGTTCACGCACCTGCGCTAACTCTCGCTGCTTTTGCGCCACCGCGTCTTTTTGCTGGCGCTTATCAACCACCAGCGCTTGGTGCTTTTCATCACTTTGCTGCAATGTTGCATGCAACTGCTGCAGCTGCTGTTTGCTATGAATATGTTGCTGCTCGACTCGCGCCAACTGATTATCAGTTTGGAACTGCTGTTGCTGTGCAGCGGCTAAAGCGTGCTGGGTATCATCAACTTGCTGTTGATAGGCGCTGAGTACATCTTGCTCACCACTGTGTGCTTCTTTAATAAAGGTGAGCTGCTCTTTTAACTGCGCGAGTTGTTGCGATTTTTCCAGTTGCTGGGCATGCAGTTTTTGCCATTTCAACACCGCCAGTTCACTTTTTAGCTGTCGTTGCCGGGCTTTGAGTTCACGGTATTGTTGGGCTTGCTGCGCCTGAGTATCAAGTTTATCGAGTTGAGCTTGCAGTTCACTACGCACATCGAGCAAGCGCTCAAGGTTTTCGCGGGTGCTGCGAATGCGAGTCTGTGTCTCTCTGCGGCGCTCTTTGTATTTCGACACACCAGCGGCTTCTTCGATAAACACCCGCAGCTCATGAGGTTTACTTTCGATAAGCCGGGAAATCATCCCTTGCTCGATAATGGCGTAACTGCGCGGGCCCAAGCCAGTGCCAAGGAAAATATCGGTAATATCTCGCTTGCGACATTTACTGCCGTTGAGGTAATACAGGGATTGACCATCGCGGGTAACAACACGCTTAATGGCTACTTGGTTACGTGATGCCATAGTGCCGGGCAAACGCCCTTGGGTGTTATCAAAAATGAGTTCAACGGCCGCTTGGGAGACCGGCTTTCGGGTGGCTGCACCATTAAAAATAACGTCGCTCATCGCGTCGCCACGTAAATTCTTTGCCGAGCTTTCTCCTAACACCCAACGCACGGCATCAATCACATTCGATTTGCCACAGCCGTTAGGGCCGACGACACAGGTCATGGCGTCGGGAAAAGGTATTTTTGTTGCCTCGACGAAGGACTTAAACCCCGCCAGCTTAATGCTGCTTAAGCGCATTGATGCCCCAGTTATTATGATTTTATGTTTGGTGGCTGCGGCCTAACCGCTACAACGCTTTATATTATCTAAAATTATGCCACTGGCAATAGCCACATTCAGCGACTCTGCCCCGCCGTACCCGTTAATGGTAATTCGCTCTGAGATAGCTTGACCCACCGCCTCACTAATACCATGAGACTCACTGCCCATAACGAGCACTCCTTGCTGAGCAAATTCGACATGGTGCACGTTAGTGCCTCCTAGAAATGCACCGTAAACAGGTTTATCAAGCTGTTGCAGGTACTCAGGTAAATCAACTGTGGCGCACGACACACGCGTGAATGAACCCATAGTGGCACTGATCACCTTGGGGTTGTATGGATCGGCACAATTCGGTGAAAGTAAAATCTGCGAAAAGCCATACCAATCCGCTAAACGGATCAGGGTGCCTAAGTTGCCAGGGTCGCTAACACCATCAAGGGCCAATTGCCAAGGTGTTTCCTGAATAGTGACATCGCGCATAGGTGCAACAGCAATAACCTCGTTATTGGTCACCAGCGTACTGACTTTCGAGAGACTCCCCTCATCGCTTTGGTGAATATGGCGGGCATCGAGACGAGAGCCCAGCAGTTGGTGATGCTGCGCTAAAAAACTTTCGCTGGCAAAGACACTGTCAATATCATAGTCGCTTTGCAATAGCTCAAGGACGTTTTTCGCCCCTTGTACTAAAAACATATGATGTTGACGGCGATATTTCTTTTGCCCTAACTGGCGCAAATATTTTTGTTGGTTTTTGGACAGCATACAGTGCCTTCGTCATTCCCCTAGACAATAGTCGCGATTATACACATGCGCGAGCATAAAGCGGAGCCCTGATCAAAGGTTGCATTGCACAGGTTGCAATATTTTAAGCTTAACGCTAAATTAACGCTCTTAAATTTACTTAGGACTTATGGACGTTTAAATGGACTTAGATACTACCCCCACCCCATCCGCGCGCTCGCAAGAGTTTGAAGCCTACTCTCGCCGCGTAGAATTTTCCGGCTCCGGGAAAGAGTTTTTCTCAATTTGGATCGTTAACATCGTGCTCACGTTGTTGACGCTAGGCATATACTCCGCTTGGGCCAAAGTGCGCACTTATCGCTATTTTTATGGTCACACCCAGCTTGATGGTCACCGTTTTGATTACCTTGCATCGCCTATACAAATTTTAAAAGGCCGCATTCTCGCCTTTATTTTATTTGTTATTTATATGTTTTGTACTCAATTTGTGCCTATTCTCGGTGTTTTAGCGGTGTTCGGATTGCTATTTTTAATGCCGTGGATGGTCAATCAGGGCATGCGTTTTAATATGCGCATGAGTCGCTATCGCAATGTACGCTTTGCGTTTAAAGGTAACTATGGCGATGCATTTTTGAATTTTATCGTGTTGCCTATCGTAAGTGTATTCACGCTTTATTTGTTGCTGCCTTACGTACTCAAGCGCATTGATAAATACCTACATAGCGAAATTAGCTATGCCGATAAACCCATCACTGTGAACACCAAAGGCGGTGAGTATTACTTGGCTGTGATTTTGGCCTATGTTGCCTGTGCCATTGTCGGTGTAATAGTCATGACGATCGCTGGCGTATTTGGTTTGAGTTTACAAACCATGATGCTGGACCCTGAAGGGTTTGAACAATCGCTCACCGCCATTAGCGCAGTGGCATTAATCATCTTATTCGTTGTTGGCTATACCGCTATTTTTGCCGTTTACATGGGTGTGTATCAAACTCATGTTCGTAACCACTTGCTCAATAGCAGTGAGATCGAAGGTATCGCCAGTTTTAAATCCGACTTACGCATAGTGGATTACACCTTACTGACTCTCACCAATGCCCTTGCCGTGTTATGTACTCTCGGTTTAGCCATCCCGTGGGCAAAAGTACGCACTGCAAAAATGCTATGCCGAGCCACTGAGATCACCTTCTTATGCGATCCGCAAACACTGACTGACGCGCAAGGTGAGCAAAACTCATCATTTGCTGAAGAAGCAGCTGATTTCTTTGATGTTGACCTTTCATTAGGATAAGCCATGCAAGTAACGGGCGTTTATTACTTGCATAAGCAAAGCCAAAGTGTGCACGCCACGCTTTGGCTTTGTGATGCTGGTGTGCAACTGCTCAGTGATGATGAGCTCATCGCGCAGTTTGATGATTATCAGCAAGGGCAACAAATAACAGGCCTACCGGTGGAATTGACCTTTGCCGATGGCAGTCGCTTTGTGCCCCACGACGCTCAGCATCGCTGGCCGAGTGAGTCGCGCTGGGACAAAGCATTGGAAGCTATTGAGCGCCATAAGTTGGTCCTTTGCGCCTGTGTTTTGGGCGCTGCCTTACTGTGCTGGGCCTTATTTTTCAAAATAATTCCCAGCACCGCTGCAACGGTGGCTCGCGCCCTGCCTAAACCCATTGTCCATGCTGCCTCAGAACAAAGTTTCGAAGCGGTTAAATACCTTTACCTTGAACCCAGCGAACTGAGTGACGCGCGTAAACAACATATTCGCACTCTGTGGCATAATCATATCAAGAAAATAGAGAATCCACCTTCGCATTTACAATTGCACTTTTTTAGCGCCCCGAAAATCGGAGCCAATGCCTTTGCTCTGCCCGATGGGCAAGTCGTGTTAACTGATGAGTTGGCCGACGCATTAAAAGAGAACGACACCGCATTGCTGGCGGTGCTGTTGCATGAAATTGGTCATGTCGAGTATCAGCACGGCCTCACCTTAGCGGCGCAATCAGCGGGTGCCTCGGTATCGTTAGCGCTCTTATTTGGCGACTTGCAAGGGTTTGCTGAGATTATCATGGGCACCGGCTCGACGTTGCTACAACAGCAATTTTCCCGCGATATGGAGCGCCAAGCCGATGATTACGCATTACGCGAACTTAAACGCTTAGGCTATTCATCAACAGCCTTTGCTGAGGCCATGGAAGCGCTCGCACAGGCCCATGAGTTGGACCCTCAGCAAGATTCGCAGTGGGAGTACTTATCTTCTCACCCTGCTATTTCTGAACGTATTGAACGGGCTCAACAAGCCCAAGAATAAAAGGAACCCTTATGGCGTATGATTTTGGTTCAAAAGGCTTAGGCATAACCAACCCCTTTAAAGCGGAAGGGTTAATTCGCTCCATCGGCGGCCTATGTATCGCCCTATTAGGTCTATATAGCCTCTTTAAAGTAACCACCCTCACCGAGCACAACTTGGTTGCGGCGTGGATCTACGCCGGCTTTGGTCTTGTGCTGTTGATTATGGGGTTACAGCGCTGTGGCAGTGGTTTATTCCAGTTGTTTAAGTTTTTTGTTGGTCGTTCTGTACCTAGCTCCTTGGCGCTAAACCTCACTAAAAGCGAGCAAGAAAATGCAGAGTTGGAGCGCCGAAAGGGATCGTTAGCCTACAGCGCAAAAACCCTAGAGTCGATGCTGATGGGCCGCAAAAACACCACGTTTAGCGAACCCAAAGGTTGGGTTGGCCGCTTAGTGCATTCGATTATGCCAAAGCTGGTGTTTTTACCTTATCCAATGCGTAATGTTGCACAAGAAATTGTCGCGGTGTTGTTGCAGACGGTGCTCGCGCTTATTGCCTTCGCATTGACGTATTTTGTGTCTTCTTCTGGGCTTGCCGGTAAAGCGGGCCATATTATTATTCCTATATTTTCAGCGCTTATTTTAGTCTACCTACTGCTATGTTGGCGCAGTGCAGCCAAGGCCGTCAGTCTTAAACGCGTTAAACAGCTCAAAGATGTGGGGGCTGCATCATTGGCAAAAGTCATCGCTTTTTCGGTGATTTTCCCGGTAGTCATCGGTCTTATTTATCATCATGTATTTGCTCCCTCAGCCCATGAGTTGCAGCAATGGCAAAGTGTGACCGAGCAAGTCGTTAGCTTTTCTGCTTGGCCTAGCCTTATCACCTTATTGGCACTGGGTGCCATAGCCAGTGTCGCGCTGTTTTACTTGTTGACGACGAGAGCACAGCAAAGCAACGCGCAAACGGAAGTGAGCGAATATCGCGCCAATTTACAAGAGTCGGTGCACCCTAATGAAATTTTTATCAACATTGAAAATATCGTGCTGGCCAATCGACGCTATCGAGAGATCCCTAACCGCACTTACATTGACTTTGATCCCACGTTGAATGAGCAGTCGCAGGGCAAAGGCGATTTTCGTGGTGAGCTGTTAATCGAAACTCAGCCTGAGTTCACGCCAACTCCAGCGCCGCAAGGGTTCAAAGCGACGCGCTTATTTAGCACCATCGCGGCGCAACTTTGCGTGGTCATCGGCGCCTGCTTATTATTTGCTTTGGCCGCAAAAGTTCAGGGCCTGTACGACTTTCTAGCCCAGTCATGGGACAACGTAGACAGCTTTGTGCGCAGTGCCGAACGAGGCGATGGTGCTGCAATGCAGCAGTGGCTTGGGCAGTTATCAGCATTGGTCGTGACGTTACTCAGTGGCTTTTTCTTCTGGCAAATATTCAGCACCATAGGACGTATGCTGGAGAACTTTAGCCATGTATTTTGGGCCGAGTTGCGCTTTAGTTCGTTGCTGCTGTATATGAAAACGGAAGGCACCTTTACCGAGTCTAAGATCTCCACCGGTATGTCCATTCACGATTCCACTCGCAGTGAAAATGTCATTGTTAAATCATCAATCACGCCGTGGATTGTTAGCTCGCGCATCCACACTAGCACCTTTGCCAGTAGTGGCAGCGACAATGTGGAAATGCCGCGCTATGTGATGACCATGGAGAAAAACGAGCAAGAGCTCAATACCATCGTTGATGAAATAGATGGCTTCTTAAAAGGCCGTGAGACCATCGCTGGTTTTTCCAATACAGCCGACCTCCAGCACGCAGAAAATATACTCAAGGTGAACCAAGCCTCGCGCGCCGAAGATGGCACGCCTAAGCTGAGCGATGATAAAGCGGGCGGCTTTCGTGAACGCCAAGACACCCAGCAACTAGAAGAAAATAAATAATGGCTATGGCCCAACTCAAGTTGGGCCTTTTTGCAACAAAGCATGAATAGAGTCTGTTATTTGTTTACGCCTTAGTTATACTGCGGAACCATCGAGATCCAAATAGTAGAGGTATGCCATGCAGTTAGGTCGTGGTTTTGAATACTTTTTTAGTGGCTTTACGCTGATCACCCAAAAAGGCCTAAAGCGCTTCGTTCTTATCCCGCTGTTGATCAACTTAGTGATTTTCGGCACGTCTTTATTCTTTATCTATGGCTGGCTCACTGATGCGTTTGCCTGGCTCAATGCACAGTTGCCGGAATGGCTGACTTGGCTGGAATTTATTTTATGGCCATTGGCTATATTGGTGCTGCTGTTTAGCTACTCTATGGTGTTCACGGTGATCACTAACTTTATTGCCGCGCCGTTCAACGGCATTCTCTCGGAAAAAGTGGAGATGCACTTAACCGGGCAGCGCATTAACGATGATGGCTTGCTCGATACCATGCGCGATGTGCCACGTATGCTTGGGCGAGAGTGGACTAAGCTATGCTACTACTTACCTCGCGCCCTTGGCTTTTTCATCCTCATGTGGTTTTTACCGGTGATCGGACAGATCATTTGGGCGCTGTTCACCTGTTGGATGTTTGCGGTGCAATATAAAGATTATGCGTTTGATAATCACAAGGTCAGCTTCAAGGATATGAAACGCGACCTAAAAGCCCACCAAGGCTTGTCTTACGGCTTTGGTGCCGGAGTGATGATATGTGCTGCAGTGCCTATTTTGAATATGATCATCATGCCTGTGGCGGTCTGTGGTGCCACGAAATTATGGGTAGAAAATTATCGCAGCCAGTACCGCAGCTTGTGATAAAACCGAACTTCACTGCTGTATTTGTTGTTGCGGCAATAGTCTTTGCCGCATTCTTGGGCTGGATTATTTATTTGGCCAATAGCGGCCAAAACAGCCTTTTCTTCCAATGGATCGCAGCGATACCTTACGGCGACAAACTTGGCCACTTGGTGCTTTTTGCGACTTTTACACTGTTAGCCACGCTTGCCCTCGGCGCAAGAGTAGTGCCTCTTTATGGCAAAGTGAAGGTGTATTGGGGCGCTCTTTTGGTGTGTGCATTTGCACTGATTGAAGAGATAAGCCAAGCGTTTATTGCCACTCGTACATTTGATTTAGTCGATTTAGGCGCCGATTTACTCGGTATTATTGCCGCTAGTATCGTGCTGGCATGGGTATTGAAGCGACAGGCACAATCAACCGAGAGATAAAGGTTAAAGCCGGGTTATTGCCCGGCTTTTGTTGACTAGCTGTATACGTTTTGCGGTACGCGCAACACCTGTACATGCACCGTTACCTCTTCACGGTCATGGTATAAGTGCTTAGCCTGTAAGTTAAACTTCACTCCATATTCGCGCAACTCTTGATCAATGCGCTGCATATTTTCATATACACAGTCAAAGCGTTTCTTCATTGGCAGTTTCAAATTAAAGATGAGTTCTTTGGCGAAGCCATTCACCGCCCAATCAATCATAAGCTCGGTAACTCGGCTGGGTTTTTCTACCATGTCACACACTAACCAATCGATGTTGCGACGCTCTGGGCGGAACTTAAAGCCATCCTCGCGGTAATGCTTCACTTGTCCGCTTTCCATTAACGCTTGGTCCATAGGGCCATTATCAATGGCTTGCACAAACATCCCTCGGCGCACTAATTGATATGTCCAGCCGCCAGGACAGGCACCTAAATCGACCGCTTTCATTCCGGAGCGCACCCTGTCTTCTTGTTCGTCTTCTGGGACGAACACCATAAAGGCCTCGTCTAGTTTCAACGTTGAACGGCTCGGTGCATCTTTCGGATAACGTAAACGGGGGATCCCCATATACAGTGCTGAATTATTAAAACTAAACGAATAGCCCACATAAGCTGTGTCACTGGCGATAAATAACACGTGTAATATCGGTCGGTTTTTCACTTGCTGGCGCAGTAAGGTTTCTTGTTTCTCTAACCCTTTCGCCAGTGGCGTGCTAATTTTCTTACAAAACTTAGAGAGCTCTTTGCCGTCGTTGGTGTCACAGGTTTCTACGCGCAGTTCGCCACATAATGGAAACTCCTTGGCCGCTTCACATAAGCTGGTAACACGGTCATCGATAGGCATACGCGCTATTTGCGTACCGACAAACCACTGCCGGGCAAACACCATATCTTTAAATGGAATTTTCTTAAGCAGGTATTCCGCTTCATCATGGCTGTAGCAGTGATACACCACCAATGCCGAGTTTGGCTTGGCTTTTACATAGCCGCCGACGCCATGTTGACTGGCATGGTGAGTGATTTCTGCGGCGGCATCATTTTCGAAACCAGCGCGACAATAAATAACAATACAGGACATGGTGGTGACTTATTTCATTTGTAACAGTTTAATGATCATGGCGGCCCAAGCGATAATAAAGCACAGGCCCCCGATCGGAGTAATCGGCCCAAACCACTTGATACTTGTTAGGGCTAAGGCATACAAGCTGCCACTAAAGAGCACAATGCCGGCGATCATAAAGTAGCCGCTAATGGTAAGGTTGACACCAAACTTGGCCAATATGCCAAGCAGAATCAACCCTAGGGCATGATACATTTGGTATTCAACACCCGTTTGGAAAACGCCAATCGCGTACTCCGATAAGCGACTTTTCAAGCCATGGGCAGCAAAGGCGCCAAGTATAACACTGAGCCCCGCGAAAAGCGCTCCACTAATAAGAAATAACTGACTCATAACTGCTCCTTGATAAAGCTCACTGCGAGCTCCGCTGCCTTTTGCCATTGCTGTTGTTGGGTAAAGCCACTTTTTTTGCGCGGCACCAAGGAATGATCGCCATCTTCTAACCAATGGAGCTGAGCGGGACGTGTATCGACAAGCTCGAGCAACTCTGATTGCTTGCCAAAAGTGTCGCGCTCTCCTTGCAGCACACAAAAAGGTACTTTGATATCGGCAAAATGAGCGACGCGCAGTTTGTCTTTTTTTCCTGGCGGGTGGAACGGATACCCGAAGGCAATCACGCCTTGGACATCACTTGGGTGCTCAGCAACCAACATACTGGCCATGCGCCCGCCCATGGATTTGCCGCCAATAAACAGCGGCAAACCTGCGCGACGCTGCTCAAGGTGTTCGTTAAAGCTGGCTAACAGCTTATCGGCTTTTTCCGGTGGTCGGCGTTTGTTCTCTTGCTTAGCACGCTGCATGTATGGAAAATCGAATAACCCCACGCTCACACCCAAAGCGGCCATGTTCGCTGCCATTTGCTGCATAAAGTCACTGTCACTGCCTGCCCCTGCACCGTGGGCAAAAATAAACTGGGCAATCGGCGATTGCGCTTCAATCCACTGCATTAAAGCTGCTCCTGTTCTTTTTCAACTAACCCTAGCATCCACTCTTTAAATGAGACGATTTTACCGAGCTCCGATTGCGACTCGCGAAAGACTAGGTAGTAAGCGTTTTTACTTTCTAAGGTATGGTTAAACGGCACAATTAATCGCCCCGCATCAATTTCTGGTTTCGCCAGCACCAGGTTGCCAAGCGCTACACCTTGACCGTGGGCAGCAGCCTGCATCGCCATCGACGAGTGCGAGAATATCGGCCCTTGGTTAACTTGCACATTGCGTACTCCAGCGGTTTTCATCCATAACTTCCATGGTCGGCGCGTGGTATCGTGCAACAGCGTGTGGTACTGCAAATCTTGTGGCTCGTTCAGCGGCTTAGGGCCGTTCAATAGCATAGGGCTACACAAAGGCACCAAGTATTCGGTGTGCAACTTATGAGTTTCCACGCCACTCCAATGACCGCGACCATAATAGATAGCAATATCAACATCATCTTGAAGTGAATTGTCGTCCTGGTCTTGCGCTTTAATACGCACATCGATCTCTGGGTGTAACTCGTTAAACAAACTTAACCGAGGCACCAACCACTGAATCGCAAAGCTTGGAGTCAGGCTCACCGTTAACGACCCTTTGGCTCCACGCGCTAACAGTTTTTCTGTAGCATCCACTAATTGTGCAAAAATTTCTTTAATATCGAGAAAGTACCCTTGCCCCTCTTCAGTTAATAGCAAGGAGCGATTTTTTCGCAAAAATAATTTCAACCCTAAATGCTCTTCTAGGGTTTTGATCTGATGGCTTACGGCTGCTTGAGTTACATACAGCTCTTCTGCTGCTTTGGTAAAGCTTAAGTGCCTTGCCGCTGCTTCAAAAGCCTTTAGAGAGTTTAGAGGGGGGAGTCGCCGAGCCATAACTAACGATTAGTTTTTTTTATGTGGGTAAAGTATAACATTAGATTAGTTGTAGACAATAAACTTGATAAAGGCTGGTTAAGAGCATGCCCAAAATCACCGTGAGTGAAAGCAACAGAACGTCTCCCTCTAGACTAATAAGTAAAAACGTCATAATCTGCTTTTATGAAGTTTCTATATTTGCTACTAAGCGTTGCTTTTCCAGCTTTTGCCAATGACTACGATGTGACTTGGTTACGCATTAATGCGCCGCCATTTTCCATGCCCGCCAACAGCTCTGATTCGGGCATTTGCGATGATATCGTTGATGAGATTATCGCCCGGACTCCGGATTTAAAACATGACTCCATTCATTTACCGCAAATGCGCTTAAAGAGTTATTTTGAACAAGGCAAAAATGTATGTGTGCCCTGCCTAATCAAACGCGACAATCATCCTTTAGTGTTATTCTCTACGCGCACCAGCGTTTATCCGCCAATGGGTATCGTCACCACAGCACAGAAACAGCGCTCTATAACCGAAAAACATGGCAATCCCGTGCGCCTTTATTCGCTCTTAAACGATACAGGTTTGCGCTATGGGCAAGGTGCCGGACGGAAATACAGCCCATGGATTGAGAAAATCAAATCGAGAATACAAAATAGCCAAGCAGTGACGCTTAATTACCGTGGTGCCGATCAGGCCTCGGTGTTAGGCGATATGTTAGTCAACGAACGCATCGACTTCGGCATCGACTATCCCTTTATCGCCACTTACTACAGCCGTCATCATGACGTTCAGCTTGTCACTTTACCCATAGCCAATAACCAAGAAAACCTCGTGTTTGGTGCTATCGGCTGTGCCAAGCGCGCTGATAATGACTTTGCTACGACCTTTATCAACCGTATTAACCCTATTATCCGCAACCATATTTTACCCAGCGAGTCGTACCGACAACACCAAAGTAATTGGTTAAATGAATACTTCGACGATTTTTCCCAAGTATATGAAAAACACTTATTAACAAAAAAGCCAGCGCAACACGCTGGCTCTGAAAAGCGCGATACAAATTAAGATATTAGCCTAAATCGCTGGCGCTAGTATCTAATGGTGCAAAGCTTTTGACTAAATCGTCGATCGCTTTCATTTGCGTTAAGTACCCTTCCAGTTTCGCCAATGGCAGTGCGCACGGGCCATCACATTTAGCTTCGTTAGGATTTGGGTGGGCTTCAATGAAGAGTCCAGCAAGGCCAAGAGCCATACCACTGCGCGCCAATTCAGCCGCTTGAGCACGGCGACCGTCGGCACTGTCACTGCGTCCACCCGGGCGTTGTAGCGCATGAGTGGCATCAAAAATAACCGGTGCCATGGCTTTCATATCGTCCATGCCGAGCATATCAACCACTAAGTTGTTATAGCCAAAACTGGTTCCTCGCTCACACAAAGCCACTTGCTCGTTACCCGCTTCGGCAAATTTATTGATGATATGACGCATCTCATGAGGGGCTAAAAACTGTGGCTTTTTGACGTTTATAACGTTACCGGTTTTCGCCATGGCCGTTACCAAATCCGTCTGCCGTGCTAAAAATGCCGGGAGCTGAATAACATCCACGACCTCAGCAACAGGGGCTGCCTGATAGGGTTCATGCACATCGGTAATCAATGGAATATCAAAAGTACGCTTAATCTCTTCAAAAATCTTCAGCCCTTCTTCCATACCCGGACCACGGTATGAGGAAATAGACGACCGATTTGCTTTGTCAAAAGAGGCCTTAAATACATAAGGAATATTGAGTTTATTCGTGACCTCCACATAGTGCTCTGCGATACGCATCGCCAAATCGCGAGATTCGAGTACGTTCATACCACCAAACAGCACAAAGGGGTTTTTGTTTGCCAACTCAATGGCACCGATAGTTAACTTTTCAATCGTCATTGTCATTTCCTTAAGGGGCGACTGATTGCATAATCAAGCCACAAATATAAGCCATGTAAGTACCCACACCGTAACCTAACACCGCCAGCAGTACGCCCACCGGAGCCAAGGAGGGGTGAAAGGCTGATGCCACCACCGGCGCTGATGCGGCGCCACCGACATTGGCTTGCGAACCCACCGCCATGTAGAACAACGGCGCTTTGATCAGTTTCGCGACAATCAGCATCAAGCTGGCATGGGTAAGCATCCAAATAGCACCCACTACGAAATACAGCGGGCTGTCTAAAATAGCGGTAATATTCATGTGTAAGCCGATGGATGCGACCAAAATATAGAGGAAGCTTGAGGCCACCTTTGACGCTCCAAAAGCCTCAATATGGCGTACCCGAGTAAAAGACAAGCTAATGCCTATGGTAGTCGAAATAACGATGAGCCAGAAAAACTTACTATTTAGGCTGTATTCCTGAGCCCATGCAAATTGGTCAAAGTACGGGGCTAACAGATCACCGCAAAAATGAGCAAAACCGGTAATACCAAAGGCGATGGCGATAATGGTCATGTAGTCATTCAGTGTGGGCATACGCGCATGCTCAGCATGATAAGCTTCGACCCGCTTTTTCAAATCCTCAATGGCAGTGGTGTCGGCACCCGTTTTCGCATCTATGGCTTTGTGATTACCGGCCATTAGCAACAGTACCGCCATCCATAGATTGGCAACAATCACATCCACAGTCACCATTGCCGAGAAAATATCGCCGCCAACCTCGAACATCTCTTTCATTGATGCTTGGTTAGCTCCGCCACCAATCCAGCTGCCGGCAATTGTCGTCATTCCCCGCCACACGGCATCAGGGCCATGACCGCCAACCGCTTCAGGGTAGATGGCACTCATCACTAAAATAGCTAAAGGCCCGCCAATCACAATGCCCACGGTGCCGGTTAAAAACATAATCAGCGCCTTAGGGCCGAGATTAATAATCGCTCTTAAATCTATGCTAATGGTTAATAATATCAAACATGCAGGTAGCAAAAACCGCGAAGCAACGTAGTAAACATTGGAACTGTGGCCGTCAACGATGCCAAAAGTATTAAGCAACGACGGTAAAAAGTAGCACAGTAAAAGCGCGGGAACATACTTATAAAACTTTTGCCAGAAACGATGCTGGCTATGTGCCGTTTTAAATATAACGCCGAGGATCACGGCGAGCATACCCATCACCACCGCATCGTTGGTGATCAGTGCCTCATGAGGTTGAGCCATAAAAAATCCTTACCCTAATGGAGTGTGTTGTTATTGTTATCCAGCTCGTCAATTTGATGACGGACTAGCTCAATGGCTGGGTCGTCGGGACATTCATCGACAAAAAAACGTAAATCAGCCTTGGCCAGTTCTGGTCGGTCAATTTGGTTAAGCAAGTACCCTCTGTCGCGCCGCTCATAGGGATCATCACCGAGTAGTTCAATCAGTAATTCCACACAGGCAAGCGCGTCGCCAAAACGCTCAGCACCGATAAACGCCCATTTTTGATGTGCCAGATACAGCTTATATGCCTCTTCATCGAACACCATCTCAGGTAATGTCTCATTATCAGTTTCCGCGTTTTCAGGCTGCAAATGCCATATCTGTTGCCCAGAGGCGGGTTCTATGAGGTAGTATTCCTGCGCACTAAACGATACCTGCACCATAACACTTTGATCAATCAGTGCAATATCGGCGTTAAAACGACAATGTTCTAAAATGGCTTGCAGTACAATCGCCAATGACAGGCTGTTACCTGTGCGGTATAGCAAGGTAAAATAAACACTGTTTAGGCGATACTCTGGCATCTCTTGTTGCGTGCCACTGAAGCTCCAGTCACTGTAAAAACAATCAACGATAGCATCAAGCGCTTGGTGTTTATCGCTGTAACGCGCATACACCTCGCTGGCGGCTTGTTGTAACTGTTTGAGTTGAGCAAAGGCATCATCAACATTAGCTTGTGCATGCCACCGAGCTTCAGCTTGAATACACTGAGTGATGGCACTGACACTGTAGCTGTGCTCTAGATCGAATTGGTCATCTAACCACACATCAGACATAGAATAGGGTACATCTCACGAGCTAAAAAAACTGAGCGCTAGTTTACCTAGGATCGTGAAGATATACCAATTTCGGCGGTTTTTAGTGGTTAATTGTTAGCTAAAGAAGCCAGATTTCGATCCAGCCAAGTAGCCAATCGCTAAAAGCACGAGGGTATTAACCCCTAACCATAACCATTTTTGGCCTTGTGTAGGCGCTTTAAGCAGCTTAAAACCGATAACAATGTAAGCGACCACTAAAATAATTTTTTGCCATAGCCATGGCACTGCAAGGGGGTTGATACTGGCCACCACAAGCAGCGCAATCGCACTCAGTAGCAGCAAGGTGTCAACAATATGGCTGGATATAAATACTGCTTTATTCGCAGCAATTTTACCACCACCGATACGTGAGAAAGCGCGGGTGTAAAAAAGCACCACACTCAAGACTACAAACAACACATGGGTGTGTTTTAGCGCAATATAATCCATACCATTCCTTAATCTGGGTAGCGCGCTAGAATTGTTTCTAGCGTGTCTAGTTTTTCAATAAATACATCTACGAGCTTGGGCTCAAACTGGGTCCCGCGTAAGCGTTGAATTTCTTCCACGACTTCGGCTTTACCCCAAGGTTCTTTGTAACTGCGCCGATGACGTAAGGCATCATAGACATCTGCCAACGCCACTATGCGGCCAAACACGTGAATATCTTGGCCTTTTTTACCTTGCGGATAGCCACTGCCATCCCACCACTCATGATGCTCTTGAGCAATCGTGGCTCCTGCTTGTACTAAGGGCCGTTTAGAATCAGCTAAAATAGTGTAACCTTTTTGCGCATGCTGTTTCATCACCTGCCATTCGTTCTCATCGAGCTTCCCTGGCTTGTGTAAAATAGCATCAGGCACGCCCACTTTGCCGACATCATGCAGAGGAGACGCACTGCGCACCAGTTCACACTCTTGCTCACTCAACCCCAAACCCCGCGCCAACTCATAGCAGATATGCGACACCCGGCGAACGTGATTGCCTGTCTCGTTACTGCGCTGCTCTAACGCCTCGCTTAAGCGCCACACCAGCTCCTGCTGAGTGTCTTCTATTTCCGATTGCAGCTGTACATTTTCATACGCAATTTGTACGTTCTGAGCAAAGATTTCAATTAAGTGTCGTTGCGTGGTAGTCAGGTTTTTAGGCACTCCGGAGATATAAAGCAAGGCACTGTTATTGTATTGGCTAGAGCAATGGGCAAACAGATAATCGTCTTTATAAATAATGGTTTTTTCATTGAGCGCTTGTGTACAGGCGGTAAACTGCTCTGCACTGAGGACTTGATCTAGAGATTTACCCTCACTTTGTTCAAACTCCCCCTGACCGGCAAAAACCACTAAGTTTTTCGCATCCTTTTGCTCACTGCTGGCCACTAAAGAGGTCGCATACATGGCCTTATCAACTGAGCCGAGTAAGGAAGTGAGCTGCTGAATTACTCCGTGAATAAAGGTTTCCATGGAGTGGGAAGCAAATATATCTCGCGAAGCAGTGATAATTTTTTCCAGTCCCTGGCGCGATTGCTCGATGGCTAAAATATCACGATACGAGCGCAGGCTGGACATCACTACGGTGAACAGCTTTTGCGCTGTCAGTTCAGTTTTCGACTTGTAATCGTTGATATCGTAATTAACGATTACTTGGCGCTCTGGCGCCTGGCCAGGCTGACCTGTTCTGAGAATAATACGCACATGATGGTTTTTGGCTTCATGGCGGATGTACTGTGCAACCTTCAAGCCGGCATCATCGGTTTCCATAACCACATCGAGTAGCACAATGGCTGCATCTGGGTGCTGATTAATTAGCTGCTTCGCTTCACTGCCTGAGTAGGCACTGATAAACTCCAGCCGTTTTTCTTGGAACTCGAAATCACTAAGCGCGAGTTTCGTCACAGCATGGACTTCTGGTTCATCATCAACAATAAGGATTTTCCAAGTTCCAAGGCTATCTTGCTCGACTTCTTCAATTTCCTCATCACTGAATAAAAAGTCTTCGGACATGTTAGTTCCTTTTAAAAATCAACGACCAATGTCACTCCCTAAGCATAGGCCTAAGTTGTGTATTCAGCCAAGGTGATGCGCTCATTTTGACCTAAATCGACCACTGTCCGCGCATTAACGTACCCGTAATTAGTCAAAAGTTGCCGTACAGCCTGCCCTTGCTCGAAGCCATGCTCTAACATTAGCGTTGCACCTGGGTGCAAATAAGCGCGTGCTTGAGCAATGATATGGTCAATATCGGCCAAGCCATTGTCTTTGGCAACCAAGGCGCTGAGAGGTTCATAGCGCACATCTCCAACACTCAGGTGAGGGTCGCACTCATCGATATAGGGCGGGTTACTAACAATAAGGTCAAAGCGCTGGGCGGCAATAGCACTGAACCAATCGCTCTGGTAGATGCGCACGTTTGCAATACCGAGGGACTGTTGGTTGTGCATCGCTAAGGTAACGGCATCGGCACTGGCATCAACCCCTTGCACCTGCCATTGCTGACGTTCACTAGCCAGCGCCAGAGCAATTGCCCCTGTGCCTGTACCGAGGTCTAAAACCTGCGCGTTCTCAGGTAGGTCGAGCGCCAACGCCTGTTCAACAAGCGTCTCGGTATCGGGTCTTGGTATTAAGGTGCTACTGTTGACGGCTAATGGTAAGGACCAAAACTCGCGGGTGCCCGTTAAATGGGCAACTGGCACCCCCTGCAAACGCTGACTTAATAGCTTTTCAAACTCACGCAGTTGACGCTCTTCGAGGGCCTTATCGCCCCAAGCAAATAGGTAGGAGCGTGGTTTACGCAACACGTGTAATAATAATACTTGTGCATCTAGGCGTGGTGATTCACTGCTGTCTGCGAGCGCCGTTGCTGCATTACGCAGCACGGCATCAATAGTCGAATTCGACAATTAATCGTCACCCATTGCAGCAAGCAAATCGGCTTGGTGTTCTATCAATAGTGGGTCAATCACAGCGCCTAAATCACCGGCAACCACCTCATTCAAACGATACAGGGTGAGGTTAATACGGTGGTCAGTAATACGCCCTTGTGGGTAATTGTAGGTACGAATACGCTCTGAGCGGTCGCCACTGCCCACCAAATTACGGCGCTGGCTGGCCTCTTCTGCCTGACGTTTTTCTGTTTCCGCTTGCTCTAAGCGAGCAGCAAGAACCGACATTGCTTTAGCGCGGTTTTTATGCTGTGAACGTTCATCCTGACACTCAACCACAACGCCTGTAGGAATGTGGGTAATACGAATAGCAGAGTCGGTTTTGTTAACGTGCTGTCCACCGGCACCCGAGGCGCGGAAGGTATCTACTTTAATATCTGCGGTATTAATTTCGATGGCTTCAGCTTCTGGGATCTCAGGCATAACCGCGACCGTACATGCAGAGGTATGAACACGCCCTTGCGATTCTGTCTCAGGCACACGCTGCACTCGGTGCGCACCGGATTCAAACTTTAGCTTACCGTATACGCCGTCACCTTTGATATTGGCAATCACCTCTTTATAACCGCCGTGTTCACCTTCGTTAGCGCTGACTAGCTCTACTTGCCACTTCTGAGTTTCTGCATAGCGGCTGTACATACGGAATAGATCGCCTGCGAAAATAGCCGCTTCATCACCGCCCGTACCGGCCCGCACTTCTAAGAACACATTGTTGTTGTCACGAGGGTCGCGAGGCAACATCAATACTTGCAATTGCTCTTCTAGGCTCTCCACTTGAGCTTTTGCTTCTTTGAATTCTTCTTGCGCCATTTCACGCATATCAGGATCGGAATCTTTGAGCATTTCTTGTGCTGTGCCCACATCTTCTTGTGCTTGCTGATAGGCGGTAAAGGCTTTAGCCACTTCTTCTAATTCTGCATATTCTTTGGATAAAGCACGAAACCTATCTTGATCACCAATCACTTCGGGATCACTCAGCAGCGCTTGAACTTCTTCATAACGCTCCACTAAGGTTTCTAACTTGCGGTATACCGACTCTTTCATGTGTTTGTTATTCCTGATTAATTCCTAACATTTTTTGCATTTGTGCCAGCTGCCCCACTTCGCCTTTCTCGGCCGCATCTTTAATCGCCTTAGTAGGCGCATGCATCAGTCGATTAGTGAGTTTATTCGCGAGCTCAACCATGATTTTCTCTGGCTCTTTGCCACTGGCTAGCTGAGCCATTGCTCGCTCAAGGAGTTGTTCTTTCGTTTGCGTCACATCATTACGATAATCGCGGATGAGCCCCACTGAATCGAGAGACTTTAGCCAATTATCAAACTCACTGACTCGCGCGGTGATAATCTGCTCGGCTTCTTTTGCTGCTTGCTCTCGCGTTGCCATATTTTCGCTGACGATCGCTTGCAAGTCATCCACTGAATATAAATAGGCGTTATCCAGCTCCGCTACTTGGCTTTCGATATCCCGTGGAACAGCGATATCAATCAACAGCATAGGTTTGTTTTTACGCTTTTTCAGCGCCTGCTCAATCACCCCTTTACCGATAATGGGCAACGTACTGGCCGTTGAGCTGATGACAATATCGGCCTGTGGTAACTGTTCCGGCAACTGCGCTAAGGATATCACGCCAGCGGCGAACTCGTCGGCTAAATTTCGGGCGCGGTCGATGGTACGGTTGGCAACAGTCATTGATTGGGGTGAGTGCTGATGAATATGTCTGGCAACCAGCTCAATGGTTTCACCAGCGCCTATGAGTAGCACACGAGTGTT
The DNA here is from genome assembly GCF_004208955.1 of Pseudoalteromonas sp. CO325X. Classification (NCBI taxonomy): domain Bacteria; kingdom Pseudomonadati; phylum Pseudomonadota; class Gammaproteobacteria; order Alteromonadales; family Pseudoalteromonadaceae; genus Pseudoalteromonas; species Pseudoalteromonas sp. CO325X. Next base: position 6,181 of record NZ_SGPG01000015.1, on the reverse strand, counting down.
ATCTAGCTTGCCATAAATATGTTTGGCTAAATTCACTGCAGCGTAGGCCACCGACACCGCACTGGCACCAATATTCGTCTCGGTACGCACCTGTTTCGCGACAGAGAACGTTTTTTGAAATAAGCGCTCGAATAAGACCCCAACGCCGCCATTCTTTTTAGCGCTGGCGTACGCTTGTTTTATTTGCCCAAGAATTTGCGGCTCACCCAGTACTAATGAATCAAGACCGCAAGCCACCTTCATCAAATGATAGATAGCTTGGCTATGATCAAAGCTGTACACGTTTTCCGCCAACTCTTTGCTATCAAGTTGGTGAAACTGCGCGAGCCACTGCAACACTTGCTCCGGTGTACCGCTCTCAAGTGAACAATATATTTCAGTGCGATTGCAGGTCGAGACGATCACGGACTCGGCAAACTCATCTTGCATTGTGAGTTGCTGTAGTGCACGGTCGAGCTGTTCAGGAGAGAAGGCAACTCTCTCGCGCAAATCAACCGATGCTGTTTTGTGATTAATACCCAGTGCGACTATGGTCATGGTGGACAACTATTGCTTAACAACCAATTTTATTAAATACTTACTCATTCTTTAAATTAGCGCATAGATGGATAGCTTCTGCCAAACGGATTTTATCGATGGCAGTAAACGAATTCGTCGACGCTAAATGAAAATCGCTTGCAATAACATTGGTCTGAACCTGCTTCAAGCGAATAATTTTACGAAAATCAAGCGAATAAGGAAAGGCGGGAAAGACATTTGATTAACTTTCGATTGATTTTGCTGGTGTTTTTTTTGTTTCTTACAGGCTGTGTACAAACAATCCCGGAATCCACACCACCTAGCGACACTTGGCGCACCTCCCTTAAGCAAATAAAACACTTTCGCAGTGAAGGTAAAATGGCGTTTATTTCACCACAGAAGCGGCAATCAGCTAATTTTGTTTGGCAACAACAAGACGATGAATACAGCCTCGATTTAAACACCTTTATCGGCACCAACGTTTTGCGCTTAAAACGCCACCCCTATATCGTTGAGCTGGATATCGATGGCGAACAATACCAAGGACATAACGCACAGAGCTTGGTGTATCGTTTAAGCGGTTGGCTGTTACCTTTAGATACCCCAGAACAATGGCTGTTAGCGGCCTACGACGCCGAGTCAGCTCAGTTTGATCAACAACAACGCGTACGCAGCGCCAGCTGGCTGAGCCCGGATAATCGTCAGTGGCAGATTCGTTACCAAAATTACGAGGCTATTCAGGGCGTTTGGCTACCAACGCGTATCACCCTGAGCCACGATACTCTGCGCGTTAAGTTATTAATTAATGAATGGCAACTGCAATGAACTCTTGTGCACTTAGCGTGATAGCACCGGCTAAACTTAATTTGTTTTTGCATATAACGGGGCGTCGGGATGACGGCTATCATGAATTGGAAACCCTTTTCACTTTTCTTGACCACGGCGATGAGTTGCATTTTCAACCACGCCAAGACTCGCGCATTGAATTAGCGCCCATCAGTGGTGTAGCCAACGAGGATAACCTTATTTTCCGCGCTGGCGAACTTTTGCGCCAAGCCTATCAGCAGCGTGGTCTCGAAGTGTGCGGAGTGAATATTGATATCGACAAGCGATTGCCCATGGGCGGCGGCGTCGGTGGTGGTTCATCGGATGCAGCAACAACCCTACTTGCTCTTAATTCACTGTGGGGCAACAAGCTGAGCCTAGATGAGCTAGCAGAATTAGGCATTCAACTCGGTGCCGATGTACCCGTGTTTATAGGCGGGCGCAGTGCCCTAGCGCGAGGGGTTGGTGAACAATTACAAGCGGTTGATGTACCACAACACTGGTATTTGGTAGTACATCCACAAGTGCATATAAGCACCGCAGCGGTATTTGGCCACCCTGATTTACCTCGAGATAGCGCCCCCCTACCACAGCAATGGCAGCATGCAGAGCATAGAAATGACTGTGAAGCACTGGTCAAAAAGCTCTACAGCGAGGTTGAAAAAACACTGCAGTGGTTGCTAAAATACGCCCCGTCGAGAATGACTGGCACTGGGGCGTGTTGTTTCGCCGCGTTCGATAGCGAACGCGCAGCGTTAGACGTTCTAGAAAAGCTGCCCACCGAGTGGCAAGGCTTTGTTGCCAAAAGTTTAAATCAATCTCCTGCTCATACAGCGCTTGGTTTAAACTAATGTAGAAGTAAAGTGTTTAAGTTAGCCTGCAAATTCACTTGCATGTTAGTCCAAAATTTCAGTGCCCGAGGAACCCTACCGTGCCAGACATGAAGCTCTTCGCTGGTAATGCAACGCCTGACCTAGCTCAAAAAGTTGCAAAACGTTTATATATCGAACTAGGCGATGCCGAAGTTGGTCGTTTTAGCGACGGTGAAATCAGTGTATCTATTAATGAAAACGTCCGTGGCTCGGACGTTTTTATTATCCAGTCTACCTGTGCGCCGACCAACGACAACCTGATGGAATTAATCGTCATGGTTGATGCGCTGCGCCGCGCTTCAGCTGGGCGTATCACCGCTGTACTGCCGTACTTCGGTTATGCCCGTCAAGATCGCCGTGTGCGTTCTGCTCGTGTGCCAATCACTGCCAAAGTTGTTGCTGATTTCTTATCAAGTGTTGGCGTCGACCGTGTGCTAACGGTAGACCTCCACGCCGAGCAAATCCAAGGCTTTTTCGATGTGCCGGTGGACAACGTATTTGGCAGCCCTGTACTTATCGAAGACATGGCTCAGCGTGATTTTGACGACGTCGTCGTTGTCTCACCTGACATTGGTGGCGTAGTTCGCGCCCGTGCTATTGCGAAGTTACTTGATGACAAAGACCTCGCTATTATTGATAAGCGTCGTCCTCAAGCCAATGTGTCTCAGGTTATGCACATCATTGGTGATGTCAAAGGTCGTGACTGCATTATTGTTGATGACATGATTGATACTGGCGGCACACTCTGTAAAGCTGCTGAAGCATTAAAAGAACATGGCGCTAAACGCGTGTTTGCTTATGCCACGCACCCAGTATTATCCGGTAATGCAGCTGAAAATCTGCGTAATTCAGTAATTGACGAAGTCATTGTCACCGACTCAATTCCGTTGTCAGATGAGCTTAAAGCCTTGGACAATATCAAGGTATTAACCTTGGCTGATATGATGGCCGAGACCATCCGTCGTATTAGCAACGAAGAATCTATTTCGGCGATGTTTGAGCACTAAAGCTGCTTCGCCGATGAGCTCAAATAGAAAACACCGCCTCGGCGGTGTTTTTTTTATTCTGCTGTTTATTTTAACCAAGGCCGGTGGTACTATAGCGCGCCTTTTTTAATTGGCTGTGGTGTTACATCGCTTGCCAATTGGGTTAAGGCCTTTGGTCGCGAAGGTCTTACACTATATTAATTTGATAATTTGGAGACATCATGTCTAACGATTTTTACACATTTGATGCAGAAGTACGTACAGAGCTAGGTACTGGTGCGAGCCGCCGCCTACGTCGTGCAGACAAAGTTCCTGCGATCCTTTACGGTGCAGGCAAAGACGCTGTATCACTAACGCTTGACCACAACAAAGTGAACCAAGCACAAGACCACGAAGGTTTCTACACGCACATTCTTACCCTGAACATCGGTGGTGAGTCTGTTGAAGCGATTCTTAAAGACATTCACCGTCACCCGTTCAAGCCTAAGATCACGCACTTAGACTTCCAACGTGTTGACCCGAACTCTAAGATCCACACTAACGTGCCAATTCACTTCATCGGTGATGAAGAAGTTAGCAAAAAAGGTGCAACTGCTGTTCACCAACTAACTGAAATCGAAATCACGTGTCTACCTAAAGCGCTACCTGAGTTCATCGAAGTAAGCGTAGCTGACCTAGTTCCTGGTGATTCACTACACCTATCTGAGATCAAACTACCAGCAGGTGTTGTTTCAGTAGAACTAGCTAAAGGCGCTGACCACGACCAAGCGGTTGTAACTGTCAACGCTAACAAAGCTGCTCCAGCTGAAGATTCAGAAGAAGCGTCTGATAGCGACGCAGAATAAGGTTTAAGGTGTTAGCACCTTGAATACTATTCAAATGCTAGTGGGCCTGGCTAATCCAGGCCCCGAATATCAAAAGACCCGCCATAATGCAGGGGCCTGGTTTATCGAAGAACTGGCCGCACGCTATAACTGCACTCTAAAACCTGACGCAAAACATCACGGCTTAACCGGCAAAGTTATTATCGGTGACAGCGAATTTAAGCTTCTGATTCCAACCACTTATATGAATCTCAGTGGTAAATCTGTGGCCAGTTTAGCTAACTTTTACAAAATCCCCGTTGAGCATATTCTTGTTGCTCATGACGAGATGGATTTAGAACCGGGCATCGCTAAGTTAAAAAAAGGCGGTGGACACGGCGGTCACAACGGACTAAAAGATATCATTGCGAAAATGGCTAACAACAAAGAATTTATGCGTTTGCGTATAGGTATTGGCCACCCAGGTCACCGTGATAAAGTGACCGGTTGGGTGTTAGGCAAGGCGCCTCAAGCTGATCAGGAAAAGATCGACGCTGCAGTTGATGAGGCTGTGCGCTGCATGGATATTTTGGCGAAAGACGGTGTGCTTAAAGCACAAAACAGACTCCACTCATTTAAGCCATAATGACGCGTGGCTTGAACACAAACAGGTATACATAATATGGGTTTTAAATGTGGTATTGTTGGCTTGCCTAATGTTGGTAAATCAACCCTTTTCAACGCGCTTACCAAAGCTGGTATTGAAGCGCAAAACTTCCCCTTTTGTACTATCGAGCCAAATACAGGCGTTGTTCCAGTACCCGACGCACGCTTAAATCAGCTTGCAGAGATTGTTAACCCACAACGTGTTCTACCTACGACCATGGAGTTCGTTGATATCGCTGGTTTGGTAAAAGGCGCTTCGAAAGGTGAAGGTCTTGGGAACCAATTCCTCGCCAATATTCGCGAAACCGATGCGATTGGTCATGTTGTGCGCTGCTTTGAAAATGACAATATTGTCCACGTTGCCGGGCAAATCGACCCTGCCGATGATATTGAAGTTATCAACACTGAGCTTGTGTTGGCTGACATGGACAGTGCTGATAAAGCGCTACTGCGTCAAGCAAAGAAAGCCAAAGGCGGCGACAAAGACGCAAAATTCGAGATAAGTGTGCTTGAGAAAGTAAAAGCGCATTTAGATGAAGGCTTAACACTGCGCTCACTACGCTTGGAAAAAGAAGAAAAAGCAGCCATTGATTACTTAAACTTCTTAACCATTAAGCCAACTATGTACATCGCCAATGTCAACGAAGATGGCTTTGAAAATAACCCGCATTTAGAGACCGTGCGCGAGATTGCTGCGAATGAAGATGCTGTGGTTATTCCGGTTTGTGCAGCCATAGAAGCTGAACTGTCAGAGCTCGAAGAAGACGAGCGCAACGAATTCATGGAAGATTTAGGCCTTGAAGAACCAGGCTTAAACCGAGTGATTCGTGGCGGCTACGAGTTGCTACAGCTGCAAACTTACTTCACTGCGGGCGTCAAAGAGGTTCGTGCTTGGACGATTCCTGTTGGTGCAACAGCGCCACAAGCAGCAGGAAAAATACACACGGATTTCGAAAAAGGCTTTATCCGTGCACAAACAATCGCGTTTGATGACTATATTGAATACAAGGGCGAAAATGGCGCAAAAGAAGCTGGAAAAATGCGTCAAGAAGGCAAGGACTACATTGTTAAAGATGGCGATGTAATGAACTTCTTGTTCAACGTGTAATAAACACCGCTTCAATGAGCCCGCTTTATTAGCGGGCTTTTTTGTTTGTGAGTGAGAAAAAGAAGCTGTTTTTTATTCGCTTCGCTTGTTTTTCAGGCAAACAATTCATCCTCGTTATGTTTTTACTAAAAAGGTGTTGACGCGCTTTCGGCAGATCAGCATAATACGCCCCGCATCAGCGATGATGAACAAGTAAAAGTTGGCTACGTAGCTCAGTTGGTTAGAGCACATCACTCATAATGATGGGGTCCCCTGTTCAAATCAGGGCGTAGCCACCATTTTCTTTCTACCAATAAGAAAATGAAAATTACTTTATGCGGAAGTGGCGGAATTGGTAGACGCGCTGGATTTAGGTTCCAGTATCTTCGGATGTGAGAGTTCAAGTCTCTCCTTCCGCACCAT
>NZ_SGPG01000002.1:0-36915 GCF_004208955.1 Pseudoalteromonas sp. CO325X | reverse complement strand
GGTATCGAAGGCTGCCCAGGTGGGCTGGTTAGTGATGCTGAACGTTAACTCATCACCTTCTGGGTCTGATGCTGTGGGAGCAAAGGTATACACTTGCTGCACGGTAGCAGCTGTAGGAGGTGTACCAGAAATAACGGGCGCTTGATTAGCAGCACTGACTTCGATAGCAAACGCAGGAAGTTGTGCACTCAAGTCACCGTCACTGACGGTAATTTGAATATTGCTAACGGTGCCAACATCGCTCTCAGTGGGTGTACCCTGTAGTTGCCCAGTTGTGGTATCGAAGGCTGCCCAGGTGGGCTGGTTAGTGATGCTGAACGTTAACGGATCATTGTCGTCATCACTAGCTGTAGGTGTAAATGAGTAACTATCCCCCACCGTCGCCACCATATTTGGGGATCCAGATATGAGAGGGGCTGTATTGGGCTCGTTTCTTGTAATAGTGGCCACATCAATGTATGCGGAGATATTGCCCGCAGCATCAAGTGCAGCGACCACAAAGTTATTATCGCCCAGTGTCAGTGGTGCCGACAGCGACCACGCATTCCCAGATACTGCAGATGAAGCCAGTACACTGGTTGAATCAGCAGTACCATCATCATTAGCATCAGCATAAAGCGCGATATTGACACCGTTCTCGCTATGCGTACCAGCTACTGCTAATTGTGTGCTGGTGGTGCTCTCAGGTGCGCTTGGGGTGGTTACAGTTGGGCTTACTGGAGCTGTGGTATCTATCACCAACGCTTTATTAGCGCCCAAGCTGCCCGCTGCGCCTGGAGTCGCTAAGGTTAAGCTTGCGTTATTTCCAGCGCTATCACTCACCTGAGCCCCGTTAAGTGCCAACGCTGAAGTCGTTGTGTAATCAAGGTCGGCACTGGTATCGCCAGCTTGCACTGTATAGGTGAACATTAAGGTAGTTGTGCCAGAGCCAGAACTATAAGCAACTGTTCTATCTGTGGCACCGGTTTCCAATGTTAGGCTAGGTACTCCGCCAGTGACATCAATGGTTTCGCTAAAGGTGACTCCGACATTAATTACGTCGCCAGCACCATAAGCGCCATCACTTGTTGTTGCACTGACTGAGGTCACGGTCGGGGCTATGCTATCTACTAATACTCCAGATAAAGCGCCAACGTTATTCAAAGTCACATCTAAGGCATTACCTGCATTATCATTGATGGTTCCCCCTGCGAGGGTAAGTGCACTTAAACCAATACCATTAGTATCTTCAAGGCCGGCTGCTAGTGCGCCAGTTCTAAAGTTCAACGCAGCTGTTCCTGAGCCGGACAGGTAATTTGCAGTGACAGCAGAACCACCAATATCGATAGTTAAACCTGGCGTTCCGCCAGCTGTATTGACGGTTAAGTTTTCATTACTATTTAGAGTGAAGTCTAAAGTATCACCTGTTTTATATGTGCCATCAGCAGGAACAGATATGCTAGAGATTTGTGGTGCAACTACATCTACATTATGTGTTTCGCCGGAGTTAAACGCAGGCACATAGCCATTGTTATTATTGCCGTTGCCAGAGTCATCAACGATGTCGGTATTAGCATTTAAATCTAGGCGGATGCTGCCGGTACCAGCGATGTTGTTGACGGTGATATTGACGCTTGAGCCACTGGATGCAGACACTGAAGCTATGTCACCACTTGCGGTCCCAGACACCGTAGTGAGTGTGAAATCATCGGTGCTGATATTATTGGCATTTTTACTGAAAGTGATGGTGTAGGTGATACTACTATCATTTGCAGCGGGAGTTCCCGCAAGGGCAATACTTGTCACACTTGGAGGAACATTGTCTGCAGCGGTCAACTGAGCACTGTCGGCTGCGGTCAATGCGCCAGATGACGCTCGCAAGTTGAACGATTCAGCAGAGGCCCCGGAGAGAGTATAATTTAGGGCTAAATTGGTAAAGGTTGCCATCCCTGAAGAGGGGGTAACTGTTACGGTCGCGCCATTGCCATCGTTGTCACCTGTGGCTGTCATGGTCACACTGCCAGCGCCATTAACCTCAGCTAACAGTATATCGGTGCTGTAGCCAGTGTCGACAACGCCTGCAGCATCCACCGCTGATACTTGTGGCACGGTCGTGAAGCTAGTGCTCTGTCCAGCCGGAATGGCGGTTGGCGCTGGCTCTGTATCAAAGCGCAAACGTGTGGCAACCACATCAGAGGTAATGCTATTAGCGTCGACACTAGCAAAGTCAGCACCTGTCGCCTCATCATCAGCGGTTAACGTGAAGCTTTGTTGGTCGGCCGTGGCGGTATAAATCAAGCTGCTAAAGCTTGCAACCCCTTGGGTTGCGCTCACACTGGCATTGCTGAGTGAGCCTGCTGAGGCCTCAGTTAAGGTCACTACTTCAGTAAAATCTTTATCGGTGTTACCGAAGTCATCTACGGCTCTTACTTCTGGGGGAGTGGTGAGTACATTGCCAGAGATACTGCCTGCAGGCTGAGTCGTAAAGCTAAGCCCTGTAGCGGTAATGTCTAGCACTGAGCCAGTGCCATTATTTACCTGAGTAGTAGTGCCCATGGTTGTTCCTGAAGACTCTGTAACCTGGGTTTCACCGTTAACGCTTAATCTAAAGGTACGGTTATCTACCATAAAAGTATTTACATGGTAGTAGGCATTGATTATATAGTCCTCTTGGGTGCCATCGGCAATACTGATGTTTAACCCTGAGAAGGTCAACGTATCGGCAATATAATTACCGACGATATTATTGGCATCAGGGCCATTGAGACGCCAAGTGGTACTGTTACGCTCATACTCGGTGGCCGTGCCATTAACCTGCACTTGAATGCTTGAGATATTCATCGGTAGGTTATCGCCACCGCCATCAACAAGCGTGAAATCCAGCACATCTACGGCTGTTGCCGGGCTGTTTGAGGTTGTCGGCCTCAACACCGGCTCACTGACACCCGCAGCAGGGATGAGATCGCCGTTATTCAGCGGCGCTTGCACAGTGACGCTGACATCTTGGTTTGTTGAGGTACCGCCATCACCATCACTGACGGTAAAGCGCACTGTGCGCGTACCTGTAGTTGGGTTGGCGGTATCGATATTTTCAAAACTGATCTGTTGTAACAGGGTTTGTACTCGCGCCACTGTGGCGTCAGTGTTGAGGTTGACGACAAAGTCGTTCCCTGTAGCAATATTATTCACTAAGGTACCAATTGTGGTACCAGACACGGACACATTACTCCCCGCTGTGGTGCCCGCTAGGGCTACCGTGCCTGAGGTATCTACAGAAAGTAAATCCTCAGCGCTATCTTTCCCTGAAACAATCGTGACCGTTAAAGCGCCACCGTCGAAGTCAGCGCTATCGCCATCGGTTATGGTCGCTGCTGTGCCTTGGTCAAGCAGTGTTTGCGCACCAGGGAACAGGCTGACACTATCGCCATTGAGGTTGCCAATTGACGGGGGCGTGTTGGTGACAGCAACAGAAGTGTCAAAACTGACTACGCCAAAGTAAGTGGCGTTTGGAGAACAATTAGTACCCGTTACCTTGAAAGAGGAGATATTGGTATTATTGCCTGACAGTGAAAGGGTCTGGGTACCACCGCTCATGCCAGATTGAGAGTAAATTGTGGCTCCTGAGTTATTTGTGACAGTAATATCGCAGGTGCCGTCAACGTCAATGACTAGGCTATCTAAGTCGAAGTTTCCGTATGCACCATTTTTTGCAAAGTTTAAATATGCGTTGTCGGGGAAGGAGTTATTAAACGCATAGAGCGCATTGGTTGTACTATAATGCTGTACGTAGGAGCTAGGTGGCGCAGTCGCACTCAGGTTGCCATTGCTAGAGATGACCGAATTCGCACATTCGCCATTATCTGGAGCGCTAAGAGGGCAAAATGACCCTGCATTATAACTTGCTAAAACACCAGAGAAGTCCTGAAGGGCGGCTGCCGAAAAAGGCGATGCGCTTTCAACAGAGCCTTGGACTATCTCTAGCTGCCAATCACCTTGCTTGCTAGCTGCACCTGTTAAATCATCTGAGGCGGCAACATCCGCTCCAGTATAAGCGGAAAATAGCTCAACAAATTCTTCGCCTTTCTTGCCTTTAGCTAAATTACAGTTGTAAAAGTGAATATCTGCATCGGCGTGTAGTTTGTTGCCTAGACTTTTAAGCTCTACAAGGGACTGTTGCAACTGTTGAGAATCTATTCGCTGTTGACCAATGTGTATCTGGCCACTGGAGCCGTGGCTTACCCAATGAATCGCAGAGATATCGCGGTAGCTTTGTAGCTTTTTATTCAGTTGCGCCATTATCGGGCTGTTATCATCAATTTCAATGATATCGACACCTGGTTTTAGTGCCCTATAAAAGGTAGATTTATCTTTCAGCGTTGCGTCAATGACCATGATTTCATGGATATCCTGTCCGCTTACAAGATTAGGCTCTGCTAAGGTTGAATTGTTAGCCTGTGCAGAAGGGGCGCCCTGGGTAATCGCTAACTCTGAGCTTTCAAATTGCTTTGCGTTTAGTGGCAAATGGGTTGCGGTTGCGCTGCTTGTCTGCAAAGTAACCGGCTGTGATGTGCTGCGCGTCGTCTCATTGCGTATATAGCCGCTGTAGGCGCCCGCCAAAGAGGGAAGAGCACTTAAGCCCAAGGGCACAAGCATTCCTGCTAGTTTGTTGGCTTTAAATTGAATCATGGTTGTCTCCTTGGCTCGGTGTGGCGCAGATCAAGCTGGCTTGTGTGCCAGTTGTATCTTGCCAAAAGGCCATCTCGCTGTACTTCTTAAATAATTCTGGTGGTAAAATGCTGCGTCTTGGGGTGAACTGCACTTGCTTTTTCACGGTATGGAGGCCTTTCACGCCGATGTTGGCATCGAACTCTCCCTCGTCATATTCCACCTGATTAAAGTCATGGTTGAATGTGGGCAGAGCAAGAAATTGATAAACAAGTTCCATAGAGCGAGCTGGATGCTGAGTGAGTAGATCGTAATCCAGCAGTAATAAACGCTCTGAAAACTCGCCGTAGTAAGCTTCTTTAAGAGCCGTCCACGCGCTACCTAATGCACCCTGATGGTGGGCCAAAGATTCACAGCGGGTATAGACTGTTTGTCGGCTCTGAGGTGAGTACATACGGCTATAGTCGAAGGGGTTTTTACGATAAATACACTCGAAGCTATCCATCACCCAGGCTGGATTGCGTACACAACAAATTACCTTGAAATCACCAAATAGTTCTACCAGTTGGTGCATACGCGCAGTCCAGATACGGTTAGTATCAAAGATAACGTCTTTATCTCTGTGCTCACTGTAATAACTGTTGGCTAGGCTTAGGCAAAGGTCACGGCGTTTAGATTCATTGAAAAACGGGGAAAATTCACTCCCAGCGCCTATTTGCTCTAAGCAACTGCCCATCAGAGGAGCAATAGGGCTACTCATGGCGGCATGGAATCGCGGGTTTTGCCTGAGTAAACCAGCTAATAGAGTTGAACCTGAGCGGGGCAGCCCTGAGATAAAGTGATACTGCTGCATGACCTTCCTTAATTTGCAATGTGGTGCTGAAGCACCACCGAGTTTGTTCCTAATATAGAGTTAGCTTAGTTCCTAGATGGGAAAATACCTACTTCAGCAATAGAGTAATTCACTCCTAAGGTAGGTTGCAGAATACTAAAGCTCTGATTGCCGCCTGGACTTGTGATACTGGCTGTTCCGCTAACAGACACGCCTGCTAAGTTAACATTACTGCCGCTGTTAGCCGGAGCGTAGATCTTTTCAGGGTCATCGCCACGAGATTCACCGGGAATTGTTTTCGCGAGGATATACCCATCTTGTGGTGTTTCAGTTGTACCGTCAGCTGTGGTAGCCATCAGCGTTCCGGTTACATTGGTAAGCGCTGCAGTGAAGCTGTGTTGAGGAAGTTCAGTGACATTCAGTGTATGACGTTCGGCTCCATGAGTTTCGCCCATTCTCCAGTTAAACTGGCTTCCAGGGTGATTGCCTTCGCCCACTGCCGTGCGCCCACGTAAATCAGGCAAACCATAGGTGGTACGGCCGTCACCACCGTAGTTAGTGCCGAGTAACGAAAATAACGCGGTGTTTGAACTGATAGCGAGGAGCTGCCCAGCACACAGTGCCCAGCCGCGAGGGGCAAAATTAAAGCCAAAAGGTTGAATTTGTCCTAAAAATGCTTCCATTGTGGTATTCCTTATGCTTGCTGTTGTAAGAATTCTGAGTTGTTTAGGCGCTCACCAGCATCTAAATGAATAAGGTGCGCGAGACGTTCGCCGCTGAGGACGCCAAGCTCGCAGGCGAGAATATCCAAACGCACACAGCCACTCTGACTGCTTACTACGAGTCCATGCTCTTGAGATATCATCACCACAGTGCTAGGAGCTACACCGTAATCTGGGTAATCGACAGCCGTGGCTTGAATAACTTCAATATGCATTCCTTTGGCTCTGCATAGCACACGACCAAAATGACCATTACTTGCTCGTGTAAGCGCATCAATTTGACCCGCATCAAACTGACTAAAGTCAAGGTCAATATGAGGTGGGGGGAGCGCTAATGCCGACTCTGAGGTGACATGCTGCTGGCTATTTCCGAGGCCATTAAGAAGAGCGTCTAATGAATGTAAAGCTAAATATGCGAATCGTTGGGTTAGACTGGCATAGGTGTCTTCAGCAGAAATCATCACGGGCTCTTGTAGTACCACTTGACCACTATCAAGCTGTTCACTCATATGGTGCCAAGTCAGTGCGCTGTGTGTTTCTTGATTACGTATTTGCCAATAGATAGGGTCGCGTCCGGCGTACTCTGGAAGTTTGGAGGCATGGCAGTTGATGATGCCACGGGGATAATGGCTCAACACGGAAGAAGGTAAGCGATAGCGAAAGCCCATGACCAGCGCTAAGTCTGCCGTAAAATGCGTGAGATGGCTGGGGATCAGGTGGAGCTTTTCTTTACAAACCGCTTCAAACGCAATGTTGTTAGTCGCTAGGGTATTTAACAATAACGAAAGCGCTTCTTTACCTTGCTGATATTGACTCGGATCTGGGGTTATCACACCCACCAGTTGCCCCGTTTGCTGTAGTTTCTCAATACCAGGCCAAGCGAACAAGGAGCTGGCGTAGATGACAATGCGTGGCTTAGTCATGGTGATGTACCTTAGTCACTAGGAATCCAGGTAAGCCATTGAGGCAATAATAAAATTTGAGTTCATCGCCTGATTGCGCCACGGTATCATCGGGATGACGGTCTTGAGGTTCAAAGTTAATACAAACAGATAAGTCAGGCAGTGGGTGAGTGATCCCAGATTCATACAAATTCAGTGTTTCTCCAGCGAATAGGGAGATATCGGTGTATAAACTAAGGGTTTGTTTATCGGCCTTTTCAGGCAGATGAGGAATGCGCAGCGTTGCTCCTTCAATGAGTTGTTGCTGCTCATTAATCTGTTGGGGGGCCATCGCTTTTAAACTGTCAGCGGTTAGGCTCATGATTTGCCCCAGCTCGGTGCGCTCACTGGCAACCTCGGCTTGCAATTGGTGCTGTTCTTGTGGCGTTAAACCGTGCTGCTGCCACTGCTCTACATATTCCCGTTGAGCCACATTAAGCATGGCATGAATATCTATTCGTTCGGGGATAAGGTAGCCAGTGTGGCTCAGCTGCTTGGCAAAATGGCGAGCAATCGCTAGGTGACCCTCGCGGCTAAAGCCATGCTGCATTGCCTCAACCACCACAAGATCAAATAACATAGGCGCGTTGTACTGGCAGGCATCGCCGCAATATAGCTGGTGCACGTATTCTTGTAGCCCTAACTGGGCAAGTAGGTGATGCAGAGCCTTGATAGCGCCGGGTTGTATATCGATAAAAGTGACGCGCAATCGACGACCATCAATCCCCTGGCTTTGGTAATAACTCAATAAGGGCACTAATAGAGGAGCAAAAGGACCGCAAGCAGGGTAAGCGATATGCAGTTGTCCTTGCTCGTCATCTAAAAGCGCGGTTACCGCTTTATCTATGGCACGCAAATAGCGACTAACACGCAGCGTATCTTTGATAGTATGAATACAATAGTTAGGTGCCATCACCAGTCCATGCTGATGGATAAACTGCTGTCGGCGTTCATTGGCGGTAAGTTCCGCTTGGTCGTATAAAGCACTAAAGTGTGTAAATAACGAGTTTAACTGCTTACTAACAGCATATCGGTCAAAACTATGTGGAGTGATAATTTGGCGTGCTGTATCGACGACTAAGGCGTTAAGTGCATCACTCTCTAGGTGGATGGGTGACGTTGTAAGTTGTTGCTTGAGTAAACTTTTTTGTTGTTGGTGTGCAAATAGCCCAGCTACACTGCCATCCATAGCGGAGTCATCGCTACAGCTAGGTGTATGTGGTTGATGTGCAAAAGCGTGCATGACCGAAGTCCCTGTTTTATTACCCTACCACTAGCGTATACTGAGCATGAGTGATTACTCGTTTTTGTAATACAGTGATATATTTCACCTGCTTTTGGCTCAAAAAGGTGTAAACAAGAAGCTGTGTTATAGGTCATAAGCGCCGACGAATAGAGTAACAGACTGAGTATATCGCTCTCTTAGAGGCTGTGTTCAGTAACCCGTACTTGACCATAAAGGTTAATGCAATCATGGAGTTGTAAATGGCGGATAAAAACGAACAACATAAAAAACGTCAGCAAAAAGTGAAAAGTGAAGTGGATGCACGTATTGCCGAAGCGCAAACCGAACAGGGAGTGTTACAAGTGATCACTGGCAACGGGAAGGGGAAGTCAACATCTGGCTTTGGTACCGTTGCCCGTTGTGTTGGTCATGGCCAAAAAGCGGCGGTGGTACAATTTATTAAAGGCTTGTGGGAGTGCGGTGAGCGCAACTTATTAGCTCAGGTAGGGGTGCCTTTTGCGGTGATGGAAACAGGCTTTACGTGGGAGACGCAAAACCGTGAAGCGGATACCCAGGCAGCACAGCAAACTTGGCAGCAAGCTAAGGTTTATTTACAAGATAGCAGCATCGACTTGGTGTTGCTCGACGAGCTTACCTATATGATCACCTATGATTATTTAGATCTTGATGAGGTGCTCGCTGCACTACAAAACCGCCCACCCATGCAATCAGTGATTATTACTGGGCGAGGTGCTCATCGACGTTTAACTGAACTGGCCGATACCGTCAGTGAGGTTCGTAATGTAAAACATGCCTTTGAGGCCGGCATTAAAGCGCGTGCGGGGTTTGATTACTAATGCGTATCTTGATGTTGCTATGGATGCTGTGTGCCAGCCTTAATACTTATGGTCACAGTGAGCAGCGCATTATTGCTCTTGCTCCTCATATTGTGGAAAACCTTTATGCCATTGGCGCCGGCGAACACATCGTCGCGACCGTTGAGCACGCAGACTACCCGCAGGCGGCTCAGGATATCCCCCGTATTGGTGGTTATTATGGTATTCAAATTGAAAAGGTATTGGCACTACAACCAACCTTAGTGGTGGTGTGGCAAAGTGGTAACAAAGCCAAAGACATCGAAGCATTGAAGCGCCTAGGTGTGCCGCTGCTAGTCAGTCAAGTGGAAGGGCCATTAGATATCGCCAAAGAGATCCGTGCGATTGGCGAACTTACCGGCCACGCAATAGAAGCAGAGCAAGTTGCTGCTCAATTTGAGCAGCGCTATCAACGCTTAAAAGAGCAATACCAAAGTGCTTCACAACAGCGTAAAAAGGTGTTTTATCAGTTGTGGCCAAAACCCATGATGACGGTGAATAATAATACGCTGATCGGTAAAGCAATCGAGCTGTGTGGTGGTGACAATGTATTTGCCGATAGTCGCGCTGATTATCCGCAAATCAGTGTTGAAAATGTATTATTAAGTGCACCGGATGTCATTGTTATGGCCGATGAAAAAGGGGCTGATAACAGCGCCATTAATTGGCAGCAATGGACCACGATTCCGGCCGTAAAACATAATCATATCAATAGCATTAATGCTGATTTACTGCACCGTTATAGCTTGCGCCTGCTCGATGGCATCGAGCAGCTCTGTACGGTGGTGAATAACAGTGAACAGCAAGCACATAGTCGCCAACGCGACGCAGTACATTAGGTGTGAACCTTTATCGCGAGCTGATAAATGCACATATACTGGGTGTCCTTAGCGATACCCAGTTGATTGGCTATTTTCATCTTTAACACCGCCCCTGCGCGCTGCGCAATGTTGATGCTGGCGAGATTGTCTTCCAAGCAGTGAAAGTGTACGAAGTGCACATCTTCTCGCGCCCTCAAGTAGGGAATGATGTAAGCCAAGATACTGTCTATGACTCTGTGTCCCCGCGCTATATTCGCTAACCAGTAACCTAATTCACAGACTTGGGTATGAGGGTCTATATGCTTGATAGCGAATACCCCAGCAAATTCACTATGAAAGTAAATAGCGAACCATTTGGCGCCTGGCAACGGGCTGTTAAGGCGCTGCGTAATGTAGTGTTTGGCACTGGCATTATCAACGATATTGCGCTCCCACGGCATTGAGCGCGATAGATGTTCGCGGCTCTGCTCTACCGCATGGTAGAGCGCTGCTGCATCACTGCCACGCAGTAAGTCTAGGGTGATAGCAGAACTCACTACTATTGCTGTCGAGCTGTTGCCAATCATGGAGAGCATGACCCTTCGTGTAAATAGCTACTATGCCATTTCTCGCTTAGAAACTGAACTAAAAACTCCGTTATTACAAGCTGTTATAAATACTTCTTGAAAACAACTTGGGGAGCAGTTTTTAAATCGTATATACTGTATAAATAAACAGTATTTTGGGTGGTGGTTATGAATTCAACATTAGCCTCAATGCAGCATCAAGGGTTAATTTTCAATGCAAAAGCACAGAGCGAACAGACAGGGTCGTGCCCGTTAACATACACACCAACAGGGTTTTCTGAGCTTGATGCTTTATTGCAAGGCGGTTGGCCTGATGCTGGAGTGATCAGTGTTTTTAGCCAGCCGGCAATCGGTGAATTTAGGTTACTGCAAGCGCTACTAAGCGCGCAGCAATCGGGTTTAATTATCCTTATTAACCCCCCGGCAGAACCTTGTGCCCATTGGCTTGCCCAGTTGCAGATAGCCAGCGAGCGCGTCGTTATTTTACGACCAAAAAGTGACAGTGAGGCGCTGTGGGCAGCAGAGCAATGTGCTCGTAGCAGCAGTTGTGCCTTAATATGGTTATGGCAGGAAGGCCTATCCTTTACCCAAGTTCGGCGTTTTAACTTAGCCTGTCAGCAATCGCAAGCGGTGCTGGTCTTGCTCAGTTATAGCACCCAGCCTTGCTCACTGCCGGTACAGCTGAGTGTGCATATCTTGCCCTCTGACAGCGGTTTAACCGTGCGCTTATTGCGCCAACAAGGGCGTTTTGCCAGTGGCGAAGTCCACCTAAGGCGCACTCAGCTATGGCCTTTTTTACATTACAGCGACCTTCATCAGGCTTTCAAGGGGGGCGATAATGAGCCGTTACAGCATGTTGAGGTAGGCTGATGTTCTTAGCTGTGCACTTTTGTGATTTGCAATTGCAATGTCGGGCACTGACTGAGCCGGCTATTCTCGCGTGCAAAGATAAGGTGGTGCAAAGTAACCCGCCAGCGCAACAGGCCGGCATTAAGCCGGGGATGGGGCTCGCTAGTGCGGCGGCCCTGTGCAATACATTGGCTGTGTTTGCCTATGATGAACAGCTTGAGCGCCAGCTATTACAACAAATAGCGCAGCATTGTTATCAGCGTACTGGCGATATTATTCTATGTGGGAGTGACTGCTTAATTTTTGCGACCCACAGTATGCGGATGCTCTATCCTGATATTGAGCAGCTATTTGAGGCGCTGCAAGGGGTATTTAGGCAGTGGTTGCAACACTATCGCTATGGTTGTGCACCGAGTATTGAAGCGGCGGAAGTGTTAGCGCGTGCGGGCACTGAGATGATCACTGACAGCCCCGCTACGGCACAGCACCGCTTGGAACAGTTGCCAGTAAGTGCGTTGCGTATAAGTAGCCAATACCACCATCAATTGGCGCGCTTAGGCTTGAATACGATTGGGCAGCTATTAGCGCTGCCTAAGGCCGAGCTACGCCAACGCTTTCCCTATGAATTATTGGACTACATCACCCGTTTGCAGGGGCAGCTAGGGCATGTGCGTTTACCAAAAAAAGGGCGCTACTATCGCCTTTACCAACCTAGTCAGTACTTTCAGCGCTTGCAAGAGCTGAATTTTGAAATAGACGAGAGCGCGCGTTTACTCCCGGTGATGACCACCCTATGTGAGCATTTATGTGCTTATTTACGGCAAATGCAATTGCACACCCAGAAGCTGCAGTTTAGCTTTTATTTTCGCGAATTACCCACACAGCTGTTTGCGGTTCATAGTGTGGCACCACAAGGGCAGTTAGTGCCTTGGTTAACTTTAGTTCAGGTTAAGCTTGAGACCCTCAGCTTGGATGCCCCCGTTATAGCCGTGCAATTAACCTGTGAGCAATTCAGTGATGCCTTAGGTGAAAGCCAAAACTTATTTGATAAGCGCCAGCAAGGGCTGGCAAAACAGCAGTTGCTAGGGGTGTTACACGCACGCTTAGGGGCGCAACATTGTTATCACTTGCATTGCACCAATGCGCATATCCCTGAGTATACGCAAGTGAAGGAAAGCCCTTTACACAGCTATAGCACCTCCAGCTCCAGTAAAAAAACAGCCCCTCTGCGCCCTAATTTTTTACTGGAACCACAAGTGCTTAGCGAGCAGGTTTGTTTATTACGCGGCCCAGAGCGGATACAAAGCCATTGGTGGCAACAGCAATTAATTGAACGTGACTATTACATTGGTGAAAATGCCCAAGGGCAATTATGTTGGTTGTTCAAAGACAAGCATCAGGGTTGGTTTGTACAGGGGTACTTCGCCTAATGAGTGCCGTGCAATACAGTGAACTCTTTTGCCAGAGTAACTTTAGCTTTCTCAGTGGTGCTTCGCACCCCGAAGAGCTGGTGGCGCAAGCATGTGAGCTGGGGTACCAGGCTTTGGCTTTGTGTGATGAGTGCTCGGTTGCCGCAGTGGTGCGGGCGCATAGTCATATTAAAGAGCAGCAACTGCCGCTGCGTTTAATTGTGGGCAGCTCTTTTCATTATCAACACTTACATTTTATTGCCCTGTGCCCAACCAAAAAAGCCTACAGCCAGCTATGTCGCGTGATCACTAACGCCCGTCGGCGCACAGCCAAAGGTCACTATCAGCTTAGTGAGTGGGATTTGAAAACTATGCAAGGCTGTATACTGATTTGGCTGCCCCAAGGTCAGGGGCTGGTGGTCAGTGAGCATGACCGGCACTGGGGAAAGTGGCTTAAGCGCCACTATAACAACCACCTTTATATTGGTGTACAGCGTCATCTAAGCAGTTTTGACCCCGAGTATTTGACTTATATCGAGGCCTTAGCACAACACCATCAGTTAACGACTGTAGCCGTTGGTGGAGCATTAATGCATAGCCCCGAACGTTTGCCGTTACAGCATGTGCTCAGCGCTATTGCCGCCGGGAAACCGGTCCCCGAGCTAGGCGCGACCTTACTCACCAACGCGGAGCGCGCACTGCGACCTAAAGCCAAGTTAGCCAAGCTGTTTTCGCCAGCACAACTCGCAGCAACAGTGCATATTAGCCAAGCCTGTACTTTCAATCTCGATGAGCTCAGCTATCAATACCCACATGAGTTAGTACCTAAGGGGTTAAGTGCCAGTGAGCACTTGCGTGCCTTGGTATCCGAAGGTGCGGAAAAACGCTTTGGCGGGCCCCCACCGGCACACCTGCAAGCGCAAATAGATAAAGAGCTCAAATTGATTAGTGAGCAGCAATATGAGCCCTTTTTTTTAACTATCTACGATATTGTGTGCTTTGCCAAAAGTCGCGATATTCTTTATCAAGGGCGAGGCTCGGCGGCTAACTCCGTGGTGTGCTATTGCTTGGAGATAACGGCGGTAGACCCCCGACAAATCGATGTCTTATTTGAACGCTTTATTTCCAAGGAGCGCAATGAGCCCCCGGATATTGACGTCGACTTCGAACACCAGCGCCGAGAAGAAGTGTTTCAATATATTTATCGCAAATATGGGCGGCAGCGAGCTGCTTTAGCTGCAACGGTGATCACCTATCGTTTGAAAAGTGCCATTCGTGATGTTGGTAAGGCGTTAGGGTTCAGTGAAACACAACTGGATTACTATATTAAGCAGCTTAATCACCGCCATGGCAGCGAGCAATGGCAGGCGCAACTGATAAAGCTAGGCCTTGACCCGGATGTGGCCATTAACCAACATTTTTTCCGCTTAGTGGATGAAATTCGCGGTTTTCCACGGCATTTATCCCAGCATGTGGGTGGCTTTGTGATCTCGCAAGGTCCGCTGCATGAGCTAGTTCCAGTGGAAAATGCGGCAATGGCCGAGCGCACCGTGATTCAGTGGGATAAAGATGACCTTGAAAGCCTCGCCTTATTAAAAGTCGATGTACTTGCCTTGGGAATGCTCAGTGCTATTCACCGCTGCTTCAAGCTGCTGGCGCAACACTACCAACACCGTATCAGCATTGCCGATATTACCCGCCTCGGCGATGATCCTCAGGTGTTTGCGATGTTACAACGCGCCGATACCGTCGGGGTATTCCAAATTGAATCGCGCGCACAAATGAGTATGTTGCCAAGGCTTAAACCACGGTGTTACTACGACTTAGTGATTCAAATTGCCATTGTGCGCCCTGGGCCCATTCAGGGGGATATGGTGCACCCGTTTCTAAAACGCCGTGATGGCACAGAGGTCGTCGCTTACCCCTCTAAAGAAGTTGAGCAAGTTCTTAAGCGCACTTTAGGGGTGCCGATATTTCAAGAGCAGGTGATTAAAATTGCCATGGTCGCCGCAGGCTTCAGTGGCGGTGAAGCCGACCAGCTACGTCGGGCTATGGCTAAATGGAAGCGTGATGGCGAGCTGACTCAGTTTAAACGTAAACTCATTACTGGCATGTTAGCGCGTGGTTACGAGCAGCAATTTGCTGAGCGCATCTATCAACAAATTTGTGGTTTTGGCGAATATGGCTTTCCCGAGTCGCATTCGGCGAGCTTTGCGGTGCTGGCCTATGTCTCTGCTTACTTAAAATATTACTACCCAAGTGCGTTTTTTTGTGCCTTAGCAAACAGCTTACCCATGGGTTTTTATTCATTAGACCAGCTCATGCAGGACGCGCGACGTCACCAGGTTAAGGTGTTGCCCGTTGATATCAATACCTCAGTGTGGGAGCACCAGCTGGTACGCCAAGGGCAAAACTTCGCGATACGATTAGGGCTGCGTTGCGTTAAAGGGTTTCGTCAGCAAAGTGCGCAACAGCTCGTTAAACAACGGCCAATAGCCGGATACCGCAGCGTCAGCGAGCTGTATCGAAGCGGCTTGCGCGAGGTGGAGTTAGAAGCGTTAGCGAGCAGCAATGCACTCGCGAGCATAGCTAAAGACCGCTTTAATAGCCGCTGGCAGATTATCGACAAACAACAGCGGTTACCGCTCTTTGACGAACAGAGCGATGCATTGCCATTAGCACCGCCAAGTCAGTTACAGGATACCTTGGAAGATTACGCCAGTATGGGGGTCAATATGGGCGCGCATCCACTGTGTTATTTACGCGCCGAAGGGGAGTTACAGCACGCAAAAACCGCCCAGCAGTTGCGTCTTTGTCGCAGTGGTGCCAGTGTCACCATTGCTGGCTTGGTCACGGGACGGCAATCACCAGGCAGTGCCGCAGGAGTGACATTTCTAACCTTGGAAGATGAAACTGGCAACACCAATGTCGTGGTGTGGCAGGCAACGGCGAAGGCCCAGCAACAAGCCTTTCTAACCGCACGCTTATTGGAAGTGAAGGGGGTTATAGAAAACTACCAAGGAGTGATCCATGTGGTTGCTGGGCGGCTTATTGACCATAGTGACAAGTTACCTGCACTGATACTGAAAAGCCGATTCTTCCATTAGTAATAAAAATAAAAAAGTGCTCTTTCATTTGTTTTTATTATATTTTGGATTTAAAAATATCATTCTTTTAGGGCTGTGAAAAAAATTCAATCCTTGTTTAAATAAGCTCACACATCCTTGATAGGCAAATGCGCGGTTTGCGCGTACAATAGCACCTTTCAAATCGACAATTACGTTGCACCTAGGAGACAGCATGTTAGAACGTAGCATGAACATTGCAGACTTTGATCCAGAACTTGCCAAAGCGATGGGCGATGAGGTTTCTCGTCAAGAAGAGCATATAGAGCTTATTGCCTCGGAAAACTACTGTAGTCCACGCGTACTTGAAGCGCAGGGCTCACAGCTTACCAATAAATATGCCGAAGGCTATCCGGGCAAACGCTACTACGGTGGTTGTGAGCACGTCGACGTTGTTGAGCAATTGGCGATTGACCGTGCTAACGAGCTGTTTGGCACTGAGTATGCAAACGTGCAACCACATGCAGGCTCGCAAGCTAACGCCGCAGTGTTTCAAGCGCTACTTCAGCCACACGACACTGTACTAGGCATGAGCTTAGCTCATGGTGGTCACTTAACTCATGGTGCACATGTAAACTTCTCAGGCAAAACCTACAATGCCATTCAATATGGTTTGAATGAGCAAACCGGTGAGATCGATTATGATCAAGTTGAAGCCCTTGCCCTTGAGCATAAGCCAAAGATGATCATTGGTGGTTTCTCAGCTTATTCTGGTATCGTTGATTGGCAGCGTTTCCGCGAGATTGCCGATAAAGTCGGTGCTTACTTATTTGTAGATATGGCACACGTAGCCGGCCTTATCGCTGCCGGTGTGTACCCAAGCCCAGTGCCTTACGCACATGTGATCACTACCACCACGCACAAAACGCTAGCGGGTCCACGCGGCGGTTTGATCATCTCTAATTGTGGTGATGAAGATATCTATAAGAAGCTTAACAGCGCGGTTTTCCCAGGCGGTCAAGGTGGCCCACTGTGTCACGTTATTGCAGCCAAAGCGGTGGCTTTCAAAGAAGCACTACAGCCAGAATTTAAAGCATACCAGCAACAGGTTGTGGCTAACGCACAAGCAATGGTATCAGTGTTACAAGAGCGCGGTTATAAAGTGGTATCAGGAAAAACAGACAACCACCTATTCCTGCTTGATTTAATAGATAAAGACATTACTGGTAAAGATGCTGATGCAGCACTCGGTAACGCCAATATCACGGTGAATAAGAACTCAGTACCGAATGATCCACGTTCACCGTTTGTCACTTCTGGTTTACGTCTTGGTTCACCAGCGATTACTCGCCGTGGCTTTAAAGAAGCAGAAGCGAAAGAACTTGCTGGCTGGATCTGCGATGTACTTGATAACATCGAAAGCACTGATGTTCAGGCAAAAGTGAAAGAGCAAGTGAAAGCGATTTGTGCTAAGTTTCCAGTGTATGCTTAAGCTGCACTAAATAGCCATTAGGCAAACATTTGTGTATGATAAAGGCCGCAAAAATAGCGGCCTTTTTGTTTTCTACAGGAACCCCAGTCACTATGCATTGTCCTTTTTGCAGCGCCAAAGATACCAAGGTTATCGACTCCCGATTAGTGGGCGGCGGCCATCAGGTTCGACGCCGTCGCGAATGCATTGATTGCCATGAACGTTTCACTACTTTTGAAGGCGCCGAGTTGGTGATGCCGCGCGTGATTAAACGGGACGGCTCACGTGAACCATTCAACGAAGATAAGCTCCTAAATGGCTTACATCGTGCCTTAGAAAGGCGGCCAGTGAAAACCGAGCAGGTTGATGAGGTGGTGCATCAAATCAAATCGCAAATTCGAGCGACCGGTGAACGAGAGGTCAGCTCTTTGCTTATTGGCGAATGTATTATGGAAGCGCTGAAAGGGCTGGATAAAGTGGCCTATGTGCGCTTTGCATCGGTGTACCGCTCGTTTGAAGATATCCGCGAATTTGGCGAAGAAATCGCCCGTCTAGGGGACTAATATGAGCTTCAGTGCACAAGATGAGCACTTTATGCGCCGCGCTATCGCCTTAGCCTGGCAGGGGCGTTTTACCACCACCCCCAATCCGAATGTGGGCTGCGTGTTGGTTAAAGATGATAAGGTGATTGGCGAAGGCTTTCATATTCAGGCGGGGACGCCGCATGCAGAAATTCATGCCTTAAATGCCGCTGCAGAAAATGCCGAGGGAGCCACCGCATATGTGACCTTAGAGCCGTGCAGCCATACCGGCCGCACCGGCCCTTGTGCAGGCGCCTTGATAGCTGCAAAAGTTGCTAAAGTAGTGTGTGCTATGCAAGACCCTAACCCACAAGTCAGTGGTCGGGGCATGGCGATGCTTGAGGCCGCTGGCATCGACGTTGAGTATGGTTTGCTCGGTGCCCAAGCCGAAGCGCTTAATACCGGCTTTTTAAAACGCATGCGTGCTCAGCGCCCGTTTGTCACTTGCAAACTAGCAGCCAGCATTGATGGCAAAACGGCGCTCGCCAATGGCCAAAGTAAATGGATTACCTGCAGTGACGCCCGTGCCGATGTGCATAGCCTGCGAGCGCAACATTGCGCCATTGTCTCGGGAGCCGATACGGTGATAAGCGACAATGCGCAATTAAATGTGCGTCTAAACGAACAGCAACTTGCCGATTACCCGCTGGCGCAAGTGCGTCAACCGGTGCGGGTGATTATCGACAGTCGCTACCGGCTCACACCCGATTTAGCGTTAATGCAGACACCCGGTAAGATTATTATCGTGCGCTCACGCACAGCACCTGCGCTTGATAAAGTGCAGCAATGGCCCAACAATGTAACCGAGTTGTATGTTGCCGGGGATAACGATGGCCATGTAGATTTAGCCGCGTTACTCACGCAACTGGCTGCAGATGATATTAATTCGCTGTGGCTTGAAGGAGGCGCGACCCTAGCGGGGGCCTTTGCGAAGCAGCAGCTTATTGATCGTTATGTGGTTTATTTGGCCCCTAAATTCATGGGCCAAGGTGCCAAAGGGCTGGTGAACATAGGCCCATTTGCCGATATGAACGACATTGAAAAAATGCAATTTAGCGATATGCGCCCGATAGGCGAAGATGTGCGCCTAACCCTAGATAAAAGAGCAGTGGAATAGCCATGTTTACAGGCATTATAGAAGCAACCGGAACCTTGAGCTCACTCACTCTTGTTGATGGCGATTTAAAAGTGCGCGTCAGCAGCGATAGTCTCAACATGGACGATGTCGCCTTGGGTGACAGCATTGCCACGAATGGCGTTTGCCTTACGGTGACACAAAAATTCAGTGATGGGTTCAGTGCCGATGTATCGCGCGAAACCTTATCACTTACACGCTTTGCGCATTACCAGCAAGGCCAACGTGTTAATCTTGAAAAGGCGCTGCAGCCGTTATCAAGGCTAGGGGGTCATTTGGTTTCTGGGCACGTAGACGGCATTGCCGAAGTGGTTGATGTGCGTAGCAACGCCCGCGCAATTGAATATTGGCTGCAAACCGACGCCGAACTGATGAAGTATATTCCCTATAAAGGTTCGGTGTGTATTGATGGTGCCAGTCTGACCGTCAACGAGGTTCATGGTAGCCGCTTTAAGTTGACCATTGTGCCGCATACTTTAGAGCAAACCACGATTGCAGATTTTCAAGTGGGCACCCAGGTTAACCTTGAGGTTGACCAAATAGCTCGCTATTTAGAGCGCCTAATTAATGGTGCCAAGGCTGAGCAGCCTCAATCCTCAGTTTCCGAGAGCTTGCTGGCGCAAGCTGGATTTATAAAATAAACGATAATGGGCAAGATATGAGTTTAAACACCGCAGCGGAGATCATCGACGACATTAAAAATGGCAAGATGGTTATCCTCATGGATGATGAAGATCGTGAAAACGAAGGCGATCTCATTATCGCCGCCGAGCACATCAGCGCCGATGCCATTAATTTCATGGCCACCTATGGCCGAGGCCTTATTTGCTTAACGCTTACCCAGGCGCGTTGTGAACAACTAGCACTGCCTTTGATGGTCAGTAATAACGGCGCGCAATTCTCAACCAACTTTACCTTGTCCATTGAAGCGGCAAAAGGGGTGACCACCGGTATTTCGGCCGCAGATCGTGCCCGCACGGTACAAGCCGCTGTTGCCAAAGGGGCAGTGCCTGAAGATATCGTTCAGCCGGGGCATATTTTCCCTATTATGGCGCAGCCAGGCGGCGTACTGACACGTGCAGGGCATACTGAGGCTGGCTGCGATTTAGCACGCCTTGCGGGCCTTGAGCCGTCCTCGGTTATCGTCGAAATCCTGAACCCCGATGGCACCATGGCGCGTCGCCCGCAACTCGAAGTTTTTGCTAAAGAGCATGGCATAAAGATGGGCACTATTGCCGATTTAATCGAGTACCGTAACCTCAATGAAACCACTATCGAGCAAGTGGCGAAGTGTAAGCTGCCAACACAGTACGGTGAGTTTGATTTAGTTACCTACAAAGACACCATCGATGGTCAGTTGCACTATGCGATGATCAAAGGTGATATCAGCGACCCAACCTTAGTGCGGGTGCATTTGCAAAGCACCTTTAACGATATTTTACTTTCCGATCGAGGCGCGGACCGCAGTTGGACATTGTCTAACGCCATGGCCTATATCGCCGAACATGATGGTGTGTTGGTTATCCTTGGTAAGCAAGAGCGCAGTGAGGATATCGAAGCTATGGTTAAGGCCTTTGCTTTAGAAGATGCTGGCCAAAGTGCTAACCACCGCAAAATCCAGGGGACATCGCGCACCGTGGGCATCGGCTCGCAAATCTTAGCGGATTTAGGCATCACTAAAATGCGCTTAATGAGCATGCCGAAGAAGTATCATGCGCTGTCAGGTTTCCACCTTGAGGTGGTTGACTACGTACAGCCAGAATAAGCAGCTATTTTTTTTCAATTATGCTATGATGCGCGGCAATTTTGCGATACCCGCATTTCGCCGGCATCACGCCTTGGCAGAATCAATTAAGGTTTACAGATGAAAATTATTGAAGGTAACAAGTTTGCACCGGGCAAAAAATTTGCCATCGTGATTTCGCGTTTTAACGACTACATTGGTCGCAGTTTATTGGACGGTGCAGTCGATGAGCTAAAGCGTACAGGTAACGTCAGCGATGATGATATTACCGTGGTGTATGTGCCGGGTGCGGTTGAGTTACCTCTTGCTGCCAAGCGCATTGCCGCCAAAGGTGAGTTCGATGCTATCATCGCCTTGGGCGTGATCATTCGTGGCGGCACTCCGCACTTTGATTTAGTTGCCGGTGAGTCGAATAAAGGCTTGGCGCAGGTATCGCTTGAGTATGATGTACCGGTTGCTTTTGGCGTATTAACGACTGAAAGCATAGAGCAGGCCATTGAGCGTGCCGGTACAAAAATGGGCAACAAAGGCGGCGAAGCTGCATTAGGTGCCCTAGAAATGGTTAATGTTTTAGACAAAATTTAAGGGTTCACAGTGAAACCAGCAGCGAGACGCAAAGCGCGCATATTGGCCTTACAGGCCGTTTACTCTTGGCAAATGAGCGGTAACGCTATTGCTGATATCGAACAAAACATGTTAATCGAAAATGACGTGACTAAGGTCGATGTAGAGTATTTTAAAGACTTAGCGCGCGGTGTTGCCGTTAACTCAAAACAGCTAGACGAAGTCTTAGCTCCGCATTTGACGCGTCCGTACGAAGAAATCGATATGGTAGAAAAAGCCATTTTACGACTTTGTGCGTATGAGCTTAAATTCCGCGATGATGTGCCATACAAAGTGGCCATCAATGAAGGCATTGAGCTGGCGAAAATGTTTGGTGCCGATGATAGTCATAAATTCGTTAATGGTGTGCTTGATAAAGCCATTAAGCAGCTACGTAATAGCTAAGCACCTTTAACAAGGAGAGCCGGCTGAGGCCGGCTTTTTTGTGTATGCAAGAATTTGAATTAATAAACCGATACTTTAAAGGCCGAGGGATCACACGCCGGGATGTTAATCTTGGCATAGGTGATGACTGCGCGTTGGTGAGTATTCCGGAAAACAGCCAATTAGCCATTACCACAGACACCATGGTAGCTGGTGTGCACTTTTTTGAAGATATGTCACCGCGAGCTTTGGGGCACCGGGCTATCGCCGTTAACCTCAGTGACCTTGCTGCTATGGGCGCCGAGCCTGCGTGGGTTTCTGTGGCGCTTACCTTACCGAAAGCCGAAGTAGAATGGTTAGAGGAGTTCACCGCAGGCATGCATGAAATAGCAGAATATTTCAACGTGCAAATCATTGGTGGTGATACTACGCAAGGCCCGCTTACTGTTACCGTATGCGCCAAAGGCACGGTGCCTACCGGCAAAGCGTTAACACGCGGCGGTGCTAAACCCGGCGATTGGATTTATGTTACCGGACCGTTGGGTGATGCAGGCTTGGCTATCGAAGCGCGCAAACAACACTTAGATATTGCCCCTGAATGGCTGAAGAAGCTGACCACTAAATTGGAATACCCGACGCCCCGGGTAGCAGCAGGACAGGTTTTGCGTGGCTACGCCAGCTCTGCCATTGATATCTCCGATGGGCTGTTGGCCGATTTACAGCATATTTTAGATATGTCTTTGGTCAGTGCCACCATTCATGCCGATAAAATTCCAACGTCAGAAGCCTTTCGTCAAAGCATTGAAGGCGAGGCTAAATGGCCTTATGTGCTTGGCTATGGTGATGACTATGAGTTGCTTTACACGGTACCCGAGAATCATAAAGCGATGCTGGACAATCGTTTGAGTCAGTATGGCATCGAGGCTGTGTGCATTGGCCAAATTCGTGGTGGCGAGGGAAAGGTCGAGGTACTTAACGGTGAAGATAAACTCGATGTCGCCCAAGTGGGCTTTGAACATTTTATACAGGGTGACGCGTGATCACTACAAGCTTATTTAATCTACGTCGCGGTCATCAGTTTTTAGGCCTAGGCTTTGGCTTAGGTTTAAGTCCCAAAGCCCCAGGTACAGTTGGCACCTTTGCGGCAATTCCTTTTATTTTTATGACCTGGGGTATGCCACTGTGGGTGCAGGCAGCAATGGCACTCATGCTATGCACTGTGGGTGTGTGGGCCTGTGGTAAAACCGCAGATGACTTGGGTGTGCACGACCATCCGGCTATTGTTTGGGACGAAGTGGCAGGGTTTTATATTACCATGATAGGAGCGGCTATTAATTGGCAGACCTTAGTGGTGGGCTTTGCCCTGTTTCGTTTTTTCGATATTGCCAAGCCTGGACCAATCCGTATGCTTGATAAACGTCTGCATGGTGGGCTTGGGATTATGGCAGATGATATTCTTGCCGGCATATGCTCGCTAATTTGCCTCCAAGCGTTAATTAAAGTAGGTTATTTGCCAGGAATATAAGATTTGAGTCTGGGTGTGACATTGCAGCGGTTTTTTCAGTCACTAGTATTGGTGTGGGCAGTTTTTGCTTCGCACTTGGCGTCGGCATCAATCACGGATTATGTGGTTAAGCAATGGAATACCCGAAATGGTCTGCCTTCACAATCCCTCAAAAGTGTCACCCAAGATAACAAAGGCTATATTTGGGTCGGCACTCAATTTGGTTTAAGTCGCTTTGATGGCGACCACTTCACTAACTTTACCCAGCAAAATAGCAACTTCCTCAATAGTAATGCAATCAATAAGTTATTGATTGATAAAGAAGGGTTGTTGTGGATAGGCACCAAGCGCGGCATCTCCGTACTTGACCCTGATTCAATGAATTACTTTGAGTTTGGTATTGGCGGCCCGGTGCGCGATATATTGCAAGATGATAAAGGCAATATTTGGGTGGCAGCCAACGAACTGTTTTATATCGAGCGCAATCAGGTCGCTTTTCATTTGCCCGAGAGCGAGCGTCGGCGCAGCGGCCGTATTCAGGGACGTCTGACTGCCATCAACCAAATTTCGGTCAGTAAAATGGCACTGGCACCGCAAGGCGTGTGGTTAGTCAGTGAAAACTACTTACTGCGCTTAACCAATATGTCATCGTCGTCATCGCGCTTGCGTTTAAAAATAACTGCGCGGGTGACCCTGCCTGATCGTTTAGCACAAACCATTATCCACGACTTAGCCTGGCTAGAAGGCACTTTATACCTGGCCTCTGAATTAGGAGCTTACTTCTTAGACATAGATGATGAGCTACGGCCATTTACTTTACCCAACGCCAGTAATGCGGCGGTGTATAAGTTTATGAGTGACTCCGATGGCGCATTGTGGATCTCAACCTATGGACGATTACTGTATCGCGATAATTCTAAAGAGTGGCAATGGGTTGAGCCAGCAGCACTGGATCAAAGCATCTGGTTTTCCGATATTTACCGCGATGAACAAAACAATATTTGGCTGGCGAGCTTCAGCGAGGGCCTTTGGCTTGCCCACGCGGGCCGGGTTGAGCGCCATAATGCACTCTCGAGTATGACCGAAGCGGTGATGGCTATTACCTTATCACCGAGTGGTCAGCTATGGGTGGCTAATCGCAGTGGCGTTGGTTATTTCGATCAAGATAATAATTTTATTAATCGCGTGCCTCGGGCTAAATTACGCCGCAGTGCGGTGCATGATTTGCATTTTGTTGGTGAGCGGTTGTATATCGCCACGGATCGCGGTGTGTTGTACTTCGAAGACGAGCAGCTATATAACATCGACGCGCGAGAATTACGGCAAAACCCGGTGTTTGCTATCAGTGAGTCGAGTGCTGGCGGCCTGTGGTTTGGTACTGGCCGGGGGATGTATCGCATGGGGTATCGAGGGTTAACGCCCTTTACCTACAATGCTGTACTCGATAGTAAGTTTATTACTTACGTGCTGGATAAAGGCAAATACGGCTTAATTGGTACCAGCCAAGGCGGCTACTTATTCTCAGATAAAGGCATAGAGCGCATCGGCGACTCTACAGCACTGGAAAGCGCTTATGTCACCAGTATTTTAGAAATTGATGATGTTGGGACGTTAGTTGGTTCGTTAAATGACGGCTTATTCTATCGCAGTACCCAAGGACGCTGGCACCAGCTTGATGTATCCAATGGCTTGCCCTATGGCTCCATTTTTAGTCTGCATCATGATGAAGCCCTGCAGCGGGTGTGGGTCAGCACCATGAAAGGCGTCTACCGCATGCCGGTGGAGCAATTCTCGGATGAAATTGGAAACTTACAAGTAGAGCAGGTGATTTCCTCGTATGATCGCCAGCTCGATGGTAAAGCCAGTCAATGTTGTGCTGGTTTAGGCCATGACGCGGTGGCTGACAGTGGTGACTCTATTTGGTATCCGAGTTTGCAAGGAGTGGTGGAAATCCCTAAAAATGTGCAGCTCTTTGGTCAAGACCAATTAGCGCCCCAAGTGGAGAGTATTGCCACTCCCAGACGTACTTTGTATACCGGTGGCTTGGGTGTGAATCCTGAGCTTGATACCGATGAGCGCGACTTAACGATTAATTATACGGCGATTGATTTTTACGCCCCGGCTGAGGTGGAGTTTCGTTACCAGCTAAGCGGCTTGGATACGGACTGGCGCTATGCTAAAAATCGTCGTGAAGCCATTTATACTAACTTACCTCCTGGCCCATTTACTTTTAAGCTTGAAGCCAAGCGCACCAGTGACAGTTGGGAAGAGGCGACAAGCACGCATTATGCGTTTCAGGTACCGAAACGCTTCGATGAAACGGTGTATTTCCGGTTGCTGATTGTTTCCGGGTTATTTTTTATTATCTATTTATTGCTGTGGGTGTTTAGAGCCCAGGAACGCCGCAAACAAGCAGCCTTGGAGAGTTTGGTGGAAGAGCGCACTATGGAGCTGCGTGATGCCAATGATAAGCTTAACCAGGTGAACTCTCAGCTGAAGTTAGTGAGTCACTCTGACGAGCTTACAGGACTGCGTAGCCGGCGTTTCTTATTCGATCAGCTGCCTAAAGATATTGAGCATTACCAGCGTAATTCGTCTTCATTACAAGAGCAGGGCAGGGCTCTGGTGCTGTTGATAGTAAATATCGACAAATTTTCACGTATTAATGATGCCTACGGACCGCTGAGCGGCGATAGTTGCTTACAACAAATGGCGACTCTATTGAATTCCTGCACGCAGGGCTCCGACTATGTGGCCCGCTGGAGCGGTGATGAGTTCTTGTTGCTGCTGCGCGATTTCGAGCTTGATCAGGTCAATCAGTTTGCGCGCCAGTTATGCAAATCTATCGCAGAGAAAAGTTTTCAACTCCCCAATGGTAAAAAGATTAATCTTAGCGCGTCGCTGGGCTGGTCTTGTTATCCGATGCCCTTGCTCGGCGGCCAAGTGATCGGCTGGGAAACATCGGTGAACTTAGCGGATATCGCCCTTCATCAGGTGAAAAAGCGCGGCGGCGATGGCTGTGCGCACATTGAGTTTGATGATCAGTTGGATGCCTTTGAGTTTGAGCAAAGTGAGAACTTAGATGCGCAAATAGCCACCTTACAAAGCACCGGCTTAGCCGACATTAAAATTTGGATGCGTTAAGAAAGTGAATAAATAAAAAAGGAGCCTTTGGCTCCTTTTTTATTACCGAATATCAAACTCGCTAGCGTGTTAATCTAACCACGTACTTATCTGGCGAGTGATACCATCGCCGTCAAGGCCAAGCTCAGCATGCATTTCTTGCTGCGTGCCATGCTTAATAAATACATCGGGTAGGCCAAGGTGCAAAACTGGCTTAAGCTGCTTGCTTTGCGCTAAGTATTCGCTTACTGCTGAGCCTGCGCCACCGGCGATAACATTATCCTCCAAGGTGACAAGCGCATTATGCTCACTTGCCAACTTATCAATCAGCTGGTGATCGAGAGGTTTCACAAAACGCATATCAACTAGGGTGGCATTGAGCTGCTCTGCCGCTTGTTGGGCATTCTCCAGCAAGGTACCAAACGACAGTATTGCGACTTTTTCGCCGTTGCGAATAACACGCCCCTTGCCTATGGGTAATTGTTGCATTTCGCTATCAAGCTCACCGTCGCCAGCACTGCCACGCGGGTAACGCACAGCGGCGGGTTTATTAAGCTGATGCCCAGTATAGAGCATATTACGGCATTCATTGGCGTTAGCTGGCGCCATAATGACCATATTAGGAATACAGCGTAAATAACTTAAGTCATACGTGCCCTGGTGAGTTTCCCCGTCGGCGCCAACCACGCCAGCGCGATCAATGGCAAAGAGCACAGGCAATTCCTGTAGCGCTACATCATGAATAAGTTGATCGTAGGCTCGTTGTAAGAAGGTTGAATAAATTGCCACTACGGGATTTAGGCCTTCACACGCAAACCCTGCACCGAGTGTGACCGCATGCTGCTCTGCAATAGCAACATCGAAATACTGTTGTGGATACTCTTTAGAGAAGCGCACCATGCCCGAGCCTTCGCGCATTGCCGGAGTGATGGCCATCAGTTTGTCATCAACGCTGGCCATATCACACAACCAATCGCCGAACACTTTTGAAAAGGTCGGTGCGCCTGGCTTAGATTTGGGTAATTTAGTCACAGTCGGGTCAAACTTGGGCACCGCATGGTAACCAATAGGATCGGCTTCGGCAGGCTTATAACCTTTGCCCTTTTGGGTTTTTATATGCAGCAGCTGAGGACCCTTGAGGTTGCGCATATTGCGCAGGGTGTCGACCAGCATGTTGACATCATGGCCATCGATTGGGCCGATATAATTAAAGCCAAGCTCTTCGAAGAAGGTGCCCGGTATAACCATGCCTTTAAGATGCTCTTCCATACGGCTAGCCAGTTCTTTCACAGGCGGTAACCCTGATAAGAGTTTTTTGCTGCCCTCACGAATGTTGGCGTAAAAGCTACCGGAGAGAATACGCGCAAAATGATTATTTAACGCGCCGACATTTTCTGAAATAGACATCTCGTTGTCATTTAAAATGACTAACATGTCGGAATTAATATCGCCAGCGTGGTTCATCGCCTCAAAGGCCATGCCCGCAGTGATAGCACCATCGCCGATGACGGCAACGGTTTTACGGCCTTGGCCTTCTTTTTGCGCAGCAATAGCCATACCTAAAGCGGCAGAGATGGAGGTACTCGAATGACCGACACTAAAGGTGTCGTACTCGCTCTCACCGCGATAAGGAAACGGATGTAATCCATCTTTTTGGCGAATAGTGTGCATTTGCTCACGGCGGCCGGTGATCAGTTTGTGCGGATAGGCTTGGTGGCCTACATCCCAAATCAGGCGATCAAACGGGGTGTTGTACACATAGTGCAGCGCAACAGTCAGTTCAACCGTGCCGAGCCCGGAGGCAAAGTGACCGCTACTTTGCGATACGGAGTTTAGTAAGTAGTCCCGCAGTTCGTGGCTAAACGCGCCTAACCGCTCTTGCGGTAGCTCGCGAAGTTGTTCAGGCTTGCTGACCTGTTGTAATAAGGGATACTTGCTACTATCCAAATTCATGCGTCGTTTTATCCTTTACTGCGATGGCTGAAGTATATCAAACCAGCCCTTCGCATCAGTAGTCATTTTTAATGATCTCTGGCGATGATATAGCCTGCGAGTTGCTCGAGAACACGGGTGTCGTATGGGAGCGGGCACACCGCATCAATAGCTTGTTGATACAAATGCTGCATCTTATCTTTGGCACCATCGAGGCCCATAAGCGCAGGATAAGTAGATTTATTTGCAGCCACATCAGAGCCTTGCGGCTTTCCTAGCGTGGCGGTATCTCCTTCAACATCCAAAATATCATCTTGCACTTGAAAAGCCAGGCCGATGGCACGGCCGTAATCGTCTAATGCAGCACGTGTGCTGTTTTCTACGTTCGGGGAGCACAAATAGCCCAGTTCAATGGCGCAGCTTAGCAATGCCCCGGTTTTTAGGCGATGAATATGCTCAAGTTCACTTAAGGAAATCGCTTTATCGGTGGCCGCGATATCTAGCGCTTGACCGCCTACCATACCCAATAGTCCTGAAGCTTGGCTTAAACTGCGTATCAGTGCTAACTGTTGGCTAGCGCCGATATCAAAATCAGTGCTACTGAGCAGCTCAAAGGCGATGGTTTGCAAGGTGTCGCCAGCTAAAATAGCGTGGGCCTCGTCAAATGCGATATGGCAGGTGGGTCGACCGCGCCGTAATTCATCATCGTCCATGGCCGGTAAATCATCATGCACCAGAGAGTAACTATGAATACACTCAATGGCTGCAGCGGCTTTGTGAAGATCGTCTTGATGTGCTGCAAGCATATTACCTACAGCATAGACTAAAAATGGTCGCAAGCGCTTGCCTCCATTTTCAATACAGTACTGCGTTGCCGCCAATAATTGAGGCTGTGTTTGTTGCTGTGTTTGAAAATAACGCTGTAGAGTGTGTAGCACATCCTGTTGTGCCTGTGCTAAGGCATGTTTTAAATTCACAGGGGCGACTACTCTTGATCATCCATTGGGGTGAGCTCAGCATTTAGGTCGTTGCTCATTAACATGCTTACTTTCTGCTGGGCGTTATCAAGCTTTTGAGCCGATGCGTTTGCCAGACCAATACCGCGTTCAAATTGCTTTAAAGATTGCTCTAAAGACAATTCACCTTGCTCCATATCAGTTACAATTTGCCCTAATTCATTAATGGCTTCTTCAAAGCTTAGGTTTTCTGGTTTTTTTTGGGCCATGGCCTTGTCACTCACTACACCTAATAAGAGCGCCAATTTTAGGGGGAATCGTGGACTAGGTCAAAGATGGATGCGATTTTCACGGCAAAGCTGTGTAGGCATGCTAGTTTTAATATTGTCGCTTCGCGATTTTAAAAAAATGATTCAAGTAATTCAGCAAGTTGCCGATATCTCAAGAGTAATTATAATAACGTCTGATATTCCCTGGCCATATATAGGGCTTTAGTGGGAAGGCGCTGAATAGTAAAGTGGGTGGAGGACATGTGGATTTAGCAACCATAATAGGTATTCTCGGCGCGATTGGTTTCGTTGTCATGTCTATGGTGCTTGGTGGTGATGTGGGCATGTTCTATAACACTCCTTCGGTGCTAATTGTATTTGGTGGTTCTCTTTTTATCGTGCTTGCTAACTACACCATGGGGCAATTTTTCACCATAGGGAAAGTAGCCGGCAAAGCCTTCATGTTTAAAATTGAATCACCCGATGAGCTTATTGAGAAGGCTGTAGAGCTGGCAGATTCTGCTCGTAAAGGGGGCTTTTTAGCGCTAGAAGAGGCAGAGATTAACAACAAGTTTATGCGTAAAGGCATTGATATGTTGGTAGATGGCCATGACGCCGATGTGGTTCGTGCTACTTTGCAAAAAGATATTCTGTTGACCACCGCTCGCCATGAGCAAGGCGCCGGACTGTTCAAGGCCTTGGGTGATATAGCCCCAGCAATGGGTATGATAGGGACCTTGATCGGTTTGGTGGCGATGCTCTCTAACATGGATGACCCCAAAGCGATTGGCCCCGCGATGGCGGTGGCGCTACTAACCACATTGTACGGTGCGTTTCTCGCCAATGTGATAGCTATTCCTATCCAATCCAAGTTAGAACTGCGCAAAGATGAAGAAGAGCTCAATCAACGGCTGATCTTAGACGCCATCTTAGGTATTCAAGACGGACAAAACCCCAAAGTTATCGAAGGCATTCTGAAAAATTATCTGGCAGAGTCCAAGCGCCAAGTTGATACCGAGGAGTAAGTATGTCGGATGAAAAACCCTGCAAATGCCCCCCTCCCGGATTACCGGCTTGGATGGGCACGTTCGCAGACTTGATGTCGCTACTGATGTGTTTCTTCGTATTGCTATTAGCGTTCTCCGAGATGGATGTGCTCAAGTTTAAGCAAATTGCTGGTTCCATGAAGTTTGCTTTTGGTGTGCAAAATAAACTGGAAGTAAAAGACATACCTAAAGGAACTAGTGTCATCGCCATGGAATTTAAACCGGGGCGCCCAGATCCCACGCCCATTGAGACAATTCAACAGCAGACTGTTGAAATGACACAGCAAATGCTGGAGTTCCAAGCTGGGGAAGAAGACTCCGCAGGCGGTCGTAAAGAGCAACGTGGGGACCAACGTGGCGGGGAGTCTGCCAGTACCGCCGATGAGCAGTCACAACAGCAAGCTATCGCCGCAGCAGACCAAGAGCGCACCAATGAGCTGGTGAAGAAAATTGCCCAACAGCTAGAACAGCAAATTATTGACGGCGCCATAGAACTGGAATCTTTAGGGCAGCAAATAATTATTCGCATTCGTGAAAACGGCTCTTTTCCCTCCGGCAGCGCTTTCTTACAGCCAAAATTTAAGCCTATTATTCAAGATATTGCTGAATTACTAAAAGATGTACCCGGAGAAATCACTGTCTCGGGGCACACCGATGACTTCCAAGTCTCTAATGAGCTCTATACCAACAACTGGGACCTGAGCGCGATGCGCGCAGTCGCGGTTGCCAGTGAAATGCAAAAGGTTGATGACTTTGATAAAAGTAGAATGGTCGTGGTGGGACGCGCAGACACGCGGCCGTTAGTCCCCAATGAAACTGATGAAGATCGTAAGCGTAATCGCCGCGTCGAGATTTCAATCATGCAGGGTAAAGCAAAAGAATCTGACCCCATTGAAGTTGTGCAGTAACTATTGGCTTTGTGCTGAAAATACGGTAATTTAGCAACTGAATTAAAGCTGAATAGACAGGGAACGAATATGTTACATCTTTATAAATTCAATGATATGCCAGGCAATGGCAATGGTGATGACGACAAGACCGAGAAGCTCCAACAGATCAAGAAATAGGAAAAAATTTTGCCTTCTTGGTTGGGAGAGTTTTTAATTTTAATGAACAATGGTTCGGCAGCTTTTTTGTTGCCAGCCATTGTGTTTTTTTGGCTTAGTAAAGAACGTAAGGCTCTACGGTTCGCGTTATTAACAGCAGGCTTTTTCCTTTTCGGCACTCTTATCCACGACATGCTGCTCGACCATGATACCGAAAAAGTTTGGCGTTATGTCGTATGGGCAAGCAACGATATTATTTGGATGGCAATAATTGCTTATTGGGGCATTCGTGGCAAAGTGCACATGTGGCAAAGTATTGCTGGCCAGCTTATTGTTGTGGCTGCGCCTTTTTTACAGCTTTGGCGTGTCGCCGATCGCCATTTATGGGATCTAACATTTAATAGCGCGTACCTTTACAAAACCCTATTACCAATCATAAACAGCGCTACTTTAATATTGTGCTATTTACCGATACTGTTTTGGTTGCAGGCAAGAAGAAACAAAACAGCCGCGCGCACTCTTTCCTAGCTCGTAATTATACTCTACACTGTAACAACTGTATAAATAGCCAGTTGTTATCATGAAGCTTTATATTGCCGAAAAACCCTCTCTTGGCCGTGCTATAGCCGCAGCCTTGCCCAAACCTCAGCAAAAAAAAGAAGGCTATATAGAGGTCGGTAATGGCGATTGTGTCACCTGGTGTATCGGTCACTTGCTTGAGCAAGCTGAGCCCGATGACTATGACCCCGCTTTTAAAAAGTGGCAATTAGCGCACTTGCCTATTATTCCGAAGCAGTGGCAGCTAAAAGCGAAAAGCAAAACTCGTAAACAACTCACTTTAGTTAAGAAGCTGATAAAGCAAGCTCACACCTTAGTGCATGCCGGCGACCCCGATAGAGAAGGGCAATTGCTGGTTGATGAAGTGATTAATCAGGTATCTTTGTCGCAACATAAAAAGCAAGCGGTTGAGCGGTTACTGATCAGTGATTTGAACTTGCCTGCAGTGAAAAAAGCCCTGAACCAGCTGCAGCCCAATACCCGGTTTGTGCCTTTGAGTGTTTCAGCACTCGCCCGCTCGCGCGCCGACTGGTTGTTTGGTATGAACCTAACACGAGCTTATACCTTGGCGGGACAAAAAAGCGGTTATCGAGGGGTGCTCTCAGTGGGAAGGGTACAAACCCCGGTGCTGGGTCTGGTGGTCGCCAGAGATAAAGAAATAGCCGAGTTCGTTAGTAAGCCGTTTTATGAGGTGCACGCGCAAGTGACTACAGCACAAGGCGAGTCATTTTGGCTGAAGTGGCAACCAAGCGAAGCGTGTCGGGCCTATCAAGATGAACAGGGCCGAGTATTGCTGCGTAAGCTTGCAGAAAATGTAGTCGGGCGGATTGTCGGCCAACCGGCAAGTGTGACCGACTTAAGCAAAGAGCAAAAGCAAGAGCAAGCCCCTCTGCCTTACAACCTATCGGCACTGCAAATAGATGCAGCGAAGCGCTTTTCTCTCTCCGCGAAGGCGGTATTAGATTGTTGTCAAAGCTTGTATGAGAAGCATAAATTAATTACTTACCCGCGCTCAGATAATCGCTATTTGCCTAAGGAGCATTTTGCTGACGCCAGCAATATTATTAACGCAGTGCTTAATAATGGCGTTTTCACCGCACAGCAGCTCACAGCTGTAGATAGCAATAAAAAGAGCCGTTGCTTTAACGATAGCAAAGTGGCAGCGCACCATGCCATCGTACCTACAGCCAAGCACACCGCAGCGCAGTTGAATGATAACGAGCGCAAAGTGTATGAACTGATCTGTCGCCAATACCTCATTCAATTTATGCCTGCATATCGCTATTACCAAAGTGATGTCGAGGTGACCATAGCTGGAGGCAAGTTTACAACAAAAGCCCGAGAAGACATTGAGCTGGGTTTTAAAGAGCTCATGGGCAAAAAGGCGAAGCAAGATGAGCAATGTTTACCACCATTGACCTTAGGGCAATTGCTACAGTGTGATGATGCACGTATTGACGATAAGCAGACCACACCCCCGGCACACTTTAGTGATGCCACTCTATTAAGCGCAATGACATCCATTGGCCGTTACGTCAAGGACACACAATTACGTAAAGTGCTGCGCGATACCGATGGCTTAGGCACTGAGGCAACCAGAGCAAGCATCATCGAATTGCTTTTCTCACGTGGTTTTCTTACTCGTAAAGGAAAATCCATTTGTGCTAGCGAGGCGGGAAGCGCTCTGATCAGTGCGTTGCCCGAGCAATTAGCAACGCCGGATATGACGGCGCACTGGGAAATGGCATTAGCAAAAATTGCCGAGCAAGAGCTCAAATATCAAGACTTCATGCAGCCATTAACCACACAGCTGAACGACTTGGTCAATCAAGCAAAGAACTGTGATGCTGGTGTATTTAGCAATATTAAAGGGCCCGACAAGCGAGCCTTGAGAGGTGGTAAAAGAAAGCGCGCCCGCAGTTACAAAGCTAAGGGCGCGTCTAAAGCGCAAGCTTAAGGTGTATTGAATAGCTTGAGCGCCGCATGAGTCATCGCTTTGACACCCGTTGGAATGGCCTTTTTATAATCAGGCGCAAATTTACTAGAGTGCAGCGATGGCAGTTGCCCCCCAGATTGTTGAGCGGCGTTATATGTTTCTGGGTTTACTCCGCCGAGCCAAAACAGGGTAATAGGCAAGTTGTCGTCGGTGCGTCCGTACAAGCCAAAATCTTCCCCGGCCATGACTGGCTTGGTTAATTCTACATTATTCTCACCGATAGCGTTTTTAATGGCGTCTGTGACTAAGGTGGTTTGAGTTGGATCGTTATAAGTAGAAGGAATTGATTCTTGTTCGTGGACAATGACTTCAGGGTAAAGGGCTTGCTCTAACCCCGCACTAGCAGCAATACCTGCGCTTATGCGTTTAATGGCGGCAATTTGTTGATTACGTACCTGCGGGTTATAGCTGCGTAGCGTGAGTTGCAGAGTCACTTCGTTAGAGATGACATTATGTTTGCTGCCGCCATGAATAGACCCGACAGTCACAACGGAAGGTTCTAAGGGCGACAGCTCACGGCTGGTGATCGTTTGTAGCGCCAATACCAAACGTGAGGCAATGACCACAGGGTCGATGGTGGTGTGCGGGTAGGCACCATGTCCACCTTTACCTTTCACAATGATGTCCACCGAGTCTACACTGGCCATGGTATATTCCGGCTTTAAGGCAACCTTGCCCGCAGGCACACTGGCACTGACATGCAAGGCTAAAATATGATCTGGTTTAGCGAAGCGACTAAACAAGCCCTCATTGAGCATTGCTTTGGCACCCGCGCCGATTTCCTCAGCAGGTTGAGCTACCATCATCAGCGTACCTTGCCATTGATCTTTATGGGCCATGAGGTGTTCAGCAGTGCCAATGAAACTGCTCATATGAATATCGTGACCACAGCCATGCATCACTCCAACTTTGGAGCCATCATCTTTTGTCACCGTCACTTTAGATGCGTAGTTCACACCGGTTTGTTCGACGATTGGCAAACCGTCGGTGTCGGTGCGGATCATAACGGTCGGCCCAGAGCCATTTTTATACAGACCAACGACGCCGTAGCCACCGACTTCCTTGGTCACATCAAGCCCTAAGGTTTGCAGTTTACTGGCCAGTTTTTCACCGGTTTGCTGTTCGTGTAAAGACAGCTCTGGTGATTGGTGTAAATCAACATAGAAGGCTTCAAGCTCAGGGAGTCTATCTTTAACATCTATACTGTGTGCTGCTGTTGATGTGCATGCAAGTAGTAAAGCAGCACTGAGAGCGGTGAAAGAAGTGGGCAATTGCATGGGTGATCCTTGCTCTTGTAATTGTTATGTTAGTCACCATATCAAAGCGTAATTATAGTGAGATGGCAACATAAGCATGACGAATCAAATTCAATTGACGGCAGAGAATATCCAGCAAGTATTAGGCGACACTTCGCAAGAAAAGTTGGTGGCGTTGAGCTTTTACTCCGCCCAAAGCCCGGAATGTCAGGAACAGGCCAGTATTTTACAAGGCATAGCGCAGCAATATCAGCAGCATCTTGTCGTGGCAACTTTAGATTGTGACACACAGCAAGCATTGGCGGGTCAATTAGCGCAGCAAATTGGCTTACAAGCGCTGCCTACTTTGGTGTTATTAAAAGAGGGAGCACCAGTAGATATGCTCCCAGGGCCACAAAGCGAGGTGCAAATTAAAGAAGCACTGCAAAAGCACTTACCACAACCACAAGATATGTTGCTGCAACAAGCCAAAGATGCATTGATGGTCCAAAATCATAACGAGGCCTTTAAACTGGCAAAACAGGCGTATGATATAGACAGCAATAATAGTCGTATCAAACTGGTGTTGGCTGATATTTGCATCCAAATACATAAGCTTGATGACGCCAAAGCGTTATTGGAAACCATAGGCCTAGTCGAGCAGGATGCATATTATAACAATATTAAAGCTAAGCTAGAGCTTGCTGAACAAGCGCAGGACTCACCAGAGATCCAAGCTTTGCAACAGACCGTTGATAACGAACCTGAAAACCTTGAGGCAAAAGTAAACTTAGCGGTGGCACTTAATGAAGCGGGTAAAAAAGAAGACGCGTTAGCGACACTGTTTAAAGTGCTTAACAAAGATCTTAATTTTGGCGATGCGAAGAAGTCCTACCTTGATATCATTGCTAGCCTACCTGAGGGCGACGCCCTAGCAGCTCAATATCGCCGTAAACTATATAGTATCTTGTATTAAAAAATGCATACGCTGCGGTCGAAATAAAGGAGTGCACGCTAAGTGCACTTTTTTATAAGCCTTACCTTGATCTTTAGTGTAGTTGTTCAATACTTATAGGCCGCCTTAAGGAAAGAGCACAAAAAACAGCCTAATCGATGTTCGTTTACCTTTGTTTTGTTGGTATTTTGAACGCTTGAGCTTGGGTTAACGTTTTTCTGCGGTTTTTAGTAAAAAAGGGGTTGCGTTGATTTTGTTTCTCCCTATAATGCGCATCCACCGACACGGCGGACTGCTTACAAACAAGCACTTCAACGAGTTGGGTGAGTCAAGTAAAACTGAATTTTAAAAAGCGCATTGAAAAATGCAAACTTCTTAAAATAAAGTGTTGACAATAAAACAGGGTTGAGTAGAATGCACAGCCCTCG